>NZ_JACJER010000065.1:0-27502 GCF_014164185.1 Shewanella sp. SG44-6
TAAAAAAACGCTCATCCATGATGAGCGTTTTTTTATGGCTGAATAGCAAATGATTACTTAGTGAAATTTATCATCTGAGTCATTGTCATCTTCGTATTCATCATCTTCAAATTCATCGTCTTCTTCGTCGCCTTCAACTTCATCACCAACAAAGTAAGTTCCCCAACCGTCATAGTCTACTTTTTGCTTGGCGGCGAGTTGAATTAACTGTTCACAGGCTTTATCCAATAAAGGCACTTCTAGCTTATGCTTAGCGATAGCATCAAAACAGAAAATAATCGAGCCATCTTCAAGCTCCATTTCTTCGGCATCGTTCACTTCAAAACCGAGTTTAAATGCGTCAACAGCGGCTTTTTCTAAACGATCAAAATTGGTCGCAGAAAAATGATGTTCAATAGTATATTCCGCATCAGGCTCTGAACCATCGGCAAGTAAGGCATCAACAATTTCAAGATTTTCAGCAAATTGTTCTTTTAACTGACGCTCAACAGACATGGATTACTCCGTAAATAGGACCTGTAAAAATTTATTCAATTATACCCAAACTGACACAAGTTGCGAGTTTATGAGCGATGTTAGGCGACCGATAACAATATTATTGCGCTTGTAGCATTAATGCTTGTGCTTCTTTATTCAATTCGACCAAACGTGCTGACATTAATTGATGCACTTTAGCATTTAATGCTTTCACATCATTTTTATCTAAACCTGCCGTGGCTACTGGCGCCATCATTTCTACAATCACCACACCGTTGTTCCAACGATTTAGGTTTATATGATTCTGACAAGACGCTAAGACTGGCACTATGGGTGCTTGGGCAGCTATCGCAGTGTGAAAAGCACCCACTTTAAAGGGTAATAATCCACGACCACGAGAACGAGTTCCTTCAGGAAATATCCACACTGACAGGAGTTTATTTTTCATCTTATCGACTGTTTTCGCCATAGTATCAAACGCACTATGACGGTTTTTACGATCAATAAGAATATTGCCCGATAACCAATAAATTTGCCCGAATAACGGCATCCATAGCAAACTTTTTTTACCTAAGCTCACTGTCGCTTTAGGCACCACTGATGTATGGGTAAATAAATCAAAATTATTTTGATGATTAGCTAAGTAAATACAAGGTTGCGGAGTAGCACTCGCAGAGTGAACACGTTTAATGACTTTAATGCCCAATACTGGCGCAACGGAACCAAAAAAACGGGCCACAAAATGTACATTGTCGCGATGCATAGGCCGAAATAGGCAAATGACAACCGAAAATATAAAGGCTAAAAATAATAGCACGGCGAGAATGATTGAACGAGCGATAAGCAGCACAGCATACTCCTGCAATAAAATTGGCGTCAGTATAGCGATGCTAGTCTAGGGACTCAACGTTTTGTTTACATATGTACGCTGAAATACTCTGCCCCTGTGAGCAGGGGCAGAGTAACAAGCTTTCTATGAAAGATTAGCCATTGGGTTAACAAGTTAATTATTAGTGGCTTAACCAGCTAATACTGGCAATCGCAGTTTTAGCAACATTCTAAATAAAAATGCACTTAACGCTAATGTTGCCACTATGGCTGCACCACTGGGTAAGTCATAACTAGCAGACAACAGCAACCCAGCAATATAACCCACAATACCGACCCCATACGCCAAAGCGAGTTTGGGTTTACCATGATATTGGTTTAAGGCCAAAGCCGGCAAAATTAGGGTGCTAAACACTAAATACACTCCCACGAGTTCCACCGACAAAGTAATCACTAAGGCAAATAGAAAGTAAAACCCAGCACCATCTAATATTTGCGGTTTTGCGATAATAATCCCCAGAATACCAGCAGAAACCACTGCCGGTAGTGCTAACTGAGACCAACTCACCCACAATATTTGCCCCGACATTAATTGCTTTAATAACTCAGCACCATGAGGGTCGTTGGCTAATAACAACATTGCCGCCACCGCACTGAGCACATAAAAGCAGCCAATAAATGCCTCGAGCTCACCGACTAACCGCTTTGCCATCCAAGCAATAATGCCTGCACCGCCTAGAGCAAACAACGCAGGCATCCACACATGGGCATAGGGTAAATCCTCTAGCCTATGATCAATGTGCGATACTATCGCCCCTAAGGCTGCAACTTGAGCAATAGCCAAATCAATAAAGATAATGCCACGCTTAAGCACTTGTTGACCTAACAGCACATGGGTTGATAATACCAATAACCCTGCCGCTAACGCAGGCAACAAGATAGACAGTAACTCAACATCAAACATAGTGTTATTTCACCTTATTCAATAGGCTAAGTATGCTGTCGTATAAGCTAATCAGGTCTTTACTCTCTTCGTTGCCACCCACCGATATCGGTAGCACCAATACTGGCAGATTAGCGCGTTCGCCTAACCATTTTGCCCCACGCTCATCTTGGTATGACGCCACAATAATCGCCATTACATCGCCTTTTTCCGCACGAGTAAGCAAAGAGGCTAAATGGCTACTCGTAGGTGCGATACCTGGCTTGGGCTCGAGATCGGCGACTTGCTCAATGCCAATCCATTTGAACAAATAACGAAAGCTTGAATGGTAGGCGATAACCTTCTTACCAGCTAAATCCTTAGCCTGCTGTTGCCATTGCGGTATTTTAGCTTGCCAAGCTTGACTAAAATCGGCCAACGACTGGCGATAAAGACTGGCATTGTCAGGATCGATTTGAGTAAATTTGGTACTCAAGGCCTGTGCAACTATTAACATCCGCTGCGGATCTAGATGCAAATGGGGATTTCCCTTTGCATGAACGTCGCCCATTGAACGATCCACTGAGGCTAACTTATCCAAGGTATCAATATGCTCTGCAGCAAAAAATAAGCCCTTATCCGTCGACCTAACCTGAGGATTAGCCGACTTCATTTGCAGCATAGGCAGCCAACCTATTTCTAAGTCTGCCCCTGCACAAACCACTACATCAGCTTGACGCATCTTCGCAATCAGGCTTGGTCTTGCTTGTACTTGATGTGGATCTTGCATCGCTGTTGTTGCCGAATACACTTTTGCATCGGGTGCTAGCGCTAATGTCAGTGCTGCATATTCAGGTTCACATGCAAACACATTGAGTTCCGCTTGTGCTGTCGCGGTAAACAGCAGTGACATTGAAGCCACTGCTAAAAGCAATTTAGTATTGATGCGCACCGTGAGCTCCTAATGACATGACATATTGTAAAGTAAGGATATTATCATCTTCAAAACCATCGAAATTAGTCCCAGTCTGATGAGTGTATTGCAAGCGCACTGTCGAAAAATGACTACTGTGCCATGCTAAACTGACTTCTGACTCTTTCAATTGTTGTGGATGAAGGTGATCGCCATGGACTTCATAAGTATCCACTTGACCATAACGAATCCCAGCAGACCAACGAGGAGAAAATTGATACACACTACTGACATACCAGCCCTGGTGATAGTCATCACTACTAATATCTTCATGGTCGGCCTCAACAATATGACCAGGTTCCATAGCAAAAATATCAGTTACTCTAAAATATTCACCACTGACAGTTAAATTTTGGTATTTGTAGTTACCATTAGGTGCCCACTTATAAACAACATCAGCAATGTAGGTGTTTTTACCTGTATAAGAAGCACTATGGCTATGTCCAGCATGTTCTTCATCATGCCCCTCTTCTTCCTCATTATGCTCATCTTCGGCATAAGCTTGACCATTTTGATTGCGAAGATAACTTAAGCCTAACTGCCAAGAACTTTCTATACCAATATCACCCCCCATCTTGGTTAACGCACTGTACACCCCAAGGTTATCAAAATCGCGCTCACCATGTGCATCCGCAGCACGTAAACTTTCTCCCTTAAACGCTTCGACACCCAGAGTCCAGTAGAGATCGGTTGGCGCGACATAGTTTAAACGAATACCATCATCAAAATAATGTCCGCCTAAAAATGCACGGTAAGCAGCTGGACGATCAGAAAATGAGTCTGTGTGTAAATGTTGGTTATTTAAATAGCCAATGTCAGATAAAAAACGACCTGCACGAACCGATAAACCATAAGGCATAGCTAATGTTTGAATAAAGGCTTCTTCTAAATTAAGCTCTGTTTCACCGTCATGTGACTCAATAATGGCGGTCACTTTACCGTAAAACATTTCATCAATATTGGCACTCAAGGCCAACTCAGTTTCACCTAAACCAAAACCTTCTGCACGCTCAGCTAATGGTCGGTCACCTGTTTGATAGTAACCATCGAGCACTGCACTTATATTAGGGTTGGTTAAACTAGAATCTTCTGCCATGACAGAATAAGAACTCACAGCACAAGCTAATGCTAAAATTGACACACGGGTGTTTAACGCAGACATAAAATCTCCAAAATACAACAAATATCCGCCTATCGCTGTTCAATATGAACTATCCGATAACGGAAAAATTAATAAATGTATGTGTTGAATTACAGGGATTGTGGTGGCGCGCGACTGTGGTAATAGCGATGAAAAACCGATGAGAAAGGAGGTAGAGTATACTGCTGAAGTTCAAAAGTTTGCTTAGTAACGGCAAACACAAAACTGGAAAACTGCAGGGTTTTATTAAGATGAAGTTGGTGAAAACACAAGGTACAGTGATTTTTTACACCGTCATCGAGATGTCTAACTGAATGGGCTGACGCAGCAACAGACAACACAATCAAAATGGCACTAAGCCAGATTGCGATAGTTTGTTTTATTTTGATGCGGGAACTCACCAGTAAAAATCCATCAGGTTAATAAAAGTGGCCATTAGTGTAAAAGACCACCAATAAAAAGCAACACTTAGATTGTGATAAATCATGGCGACATATTGACAGTAAAATCATAAACTACCGACAAATAACTAAGTCGTTATTTTTAAGATAGTCTTAAGCTATTACCCATAACATAATGCATGAGTAAACATCATCATTACAGGACAAACACCATGGCACTATTTATTCGTGAAAACATTGGCATCATTTTAGTAATAGCCATTGTTGCTGTTGTTGTACTAGGCGGTATTTACTACGTTGAAGCCTCATTAGAAAGCCAAGTGATTGAGGTGAATTAACCTATTTTGCACCAGGTTCTGTACTAGGATCATTTTCAGGGGCTTCGATTAGCTGTAAATGGTCCATAATATGCGATAAACCAACAATGATAACCGCTAATATAATCAATGGCGTGGTGATCGACGCTACATTGTCAAAAAAATAACCGACTACAGCGGCAACTACACCACCATAAAACCCAAACATCTTAGCAATTGATAACAACTTGTTATGCCCAAGCCATGCAGCACAATGAGGGCATTGCACCTCAACCGACAAACCTTTACCACGACTGTCATTGACCTTCGCAATTGAAAAAGATTTATAGCAATGAGCACATTGCAGCGACATGATAATTCCCTCAGTTCAATAATGGCGGCAAGTGTAACAAATAACCCTAAGAATTGCTGTACTTGGCTACTATAGGCGTTTTCCACTATTATAGGCACAACTCAACGCCAAAGGACGACCTTTCATGCTACGGATTTTATTTACGATATTATTCACCTTAGTGGTGTTTATGTCGCCAACAGCTAGCGCAGAACAAGATGCAACAGCACCGATTGTCACCACCAGTCAGTTAACCGACACTCAAAATAAAATCAGCCGATTACAACAAACAATTGATCAAGATACCCGCCTACTGTTTAAGGCAAAAGGTGAATTACGTAACTTTACTGAATATAGGATTAAGAACAAGTCATCTGAATTACGCGATATAATTGCGCAGCTGATCAAAACTCCAGATGAAAACCCGCAATACCTAATCACTTTAGTTCAAAGTCAGCTGGATTTTTTAAACAGTGTCGGAAGTTATTTAGACGATCAAATTATGCTTATGCGTCTTGATATCAAGCAAGGTGATGAAAGTAAGGTTGTCTTAGCTATATCACAACGAGAATTTGAACGAGACCACTATCTCAAGGCACAATTAACCTCGCTGCAATGGGCTAAAACCTTGAATATGGATGTCAGTATTCAACAACAGAAATTAACCGATTTTATGCTCAAACGCGCCGATCATTTCGACAGTTTAGTGCATTACACACAAGATGAATTACAAAAAGCCGTTTCAGAAGCTGAAAGCGCTGGGGCCGATATCACTGCCGAACAAAAAGCAGAGGTGATGGCACTAAAAGAACGTTTAGATCAAAGTAGCTCAAGCCTAGCTGTATCAGCGGGAATGCTCGAAACACTAGGCCAAGATGTCACGGCTTTTCAACAAACCTTGTTTAGCGTGTCAGGTGATATTACCCAAGATGTATTGAACTTCAGTGTCGCGTCTAATCTGCTGCAAGGCTGGCTTAACGTCATCAAGGATCAAACCATTAATAATGGTCCTAGCTTAACCTTCAAAATTTTAGTCTTTGTATTTATTTTATTTTTAGCCAGTTTAGTGGCCAAAATTGTCACCAAAATCATCTCGAAAACAGTAAAAGCATCAAAATTACAATTTAGCCAATTACTGCAAGACTTCTTTATTTCGTTGTCCAGTAAGGTGGTATTTGCATTAGGATTATTAATTGCCTTATCACAGCTCGGGTTTGAGCTTGGGCCTTTGCTCGCTGGTTTTGGTATTGCCGGTGTGATTATTGGTTTTGCATTACAAGACACATTATCAAACTTTGCATCTGGGATGATGATTTTAATCTATCGTCCATTTGATGTCGGTGATCTAATTAATGCAGCCAATGTTACCGGTCGTGTGAGTCACATGAGCTTAGTATCAACAACCATCAAAACCCTCGATAACCAACGCTTGATTGTGCCAAACAATAAAATTTGGGGCGATACCATTAACAATATTACTGCCGAGCATCAGCGCCGCGTAGACATGATTTTTGGTATTAGTTACAGCGACAATGTTGAACATGCTGAAACCATTTTAAAAAGTATTGTTGAGCAACACCCTAAGGTGCAAGAACATCCAGAACCAATTGTAAAACTGCACACATTAGGTGAATCTTCAGTCGACTTTGTTGTCAGGCCCTGGGTTAACCCTGATGATTACTGGGAGGTTTACTGGGATATTACTCGTGCAGTGAAAATACGCTTTGATGCTGAAGGCATTAGTATTCCGTTCCCACAACGCGATGTACATATTTACCAAAAATAACCCAGTGCTTAAGCTAATCAAGCTAAATCAATGGCATGCTATGTCGCCTAATGTAGTCAAACATTGTGTCAAAGTATGCTACAACAATGATTAACTGACCTCATCCATTTAGCGGATGAGGTAAATAGCTAAAAATAACACTGGCTCAGTGATTTTGTTCTGTCTTGCTAAGATTCGTTGGCTTTTGATAGCGAGTTGCTTTTCAGTCAATGCCGATCTAAAAGTGCTTTAATAAGCATTTATTACCCCTAACTAAGGTTAAAATTAACTTATGACCCAATCTACTTTTAGATTTTCTGATTTTATCGCCGGATTTTGGCGTGCTGATGCTTGGAATATGTCGCCACAGCAACTGCTTGGCTTAATTGAGCATTATCTTGATCTTGGCGTCACGACCATGGACCACGCTGATATATATGGTATGTATCAGTGTGAAACCTTATTTGGTGAAGCGTTAGCCCTAAAACCACAGTTACGTCAGCAAATGCAGTTGATCAGTAAGTGTGGCATTAAACCCTTGTTTGATGGCTATGATGGTCGTTATGTTAATCATTACGACACAAGTAAAGCGCATATTATTCAAAGTGTTGAAAATTCACTTACTGAATTAAAAACTGATCACTTAGATGTGTTACTCATCCATCGCCCCGATCCATTAATGAATGCTGACGAAATGGCTGCCGCTTTCGAGCAATTGCATGCCCAAGGTAAAGTCAGCCACTTTGGTGTATCTAACTTTACCACCAGCCAATTTGATTTACTGCAATCACGCCTCAATGTTCCGTTGATCACTAACCAAGTTGAAATATCGCCTTTAGCCATGCAGAGCTTGCATGATGGTGTGCTTGATCAGTGTCAACAACACCGCATCACCCCAATGGCATGGTCTTGTTTGGGCGGTGGAGATCTCCTTTCAGCGAACACGCCCCAAGCACTGAGAATTCGCAATACCCTGCACGATATTGCTCAGCAAGTTGGCGCACAAGACATTAGCCAAGTGATTTATGCTTGGGTTCGTATGCATCCAAGTCGCCCTGCTCCTATTATCGGCAGTGGTAATCTAGAACGTATCACCAGCGCGGTAAATTCAGCTAATATTGAACTTGATCGACAACAATGGTTTAGCATTTGGGAAGCGGCAATGGGCCACTCGGTACCTTAAGTCTGCCATAAAAAAGCTCAGGTATTAACCTGAGCTTTTTTATGTTTGCAATTGACTTACCACTGACGTTTAAGCCACCTCAGCGAGGTCTATCTGCTTATAAATAGGTAACATCACCCTGCAAATGCGGTCGACGACCTTTGACATCACGTATTTGAAAACGTTTACCATTCTCAGTACTTTCAAATGCAAATGTCACTTCAGAGGGCATAAACACCGGTAATTTAAATTCAACATCAACCTGAAATGGTCGATCACCGATATAAGTCATCAACTGAGATAATGCACGCGCTTTAGACCACATGCCATGGGCCAACACTCGCTCAAAACCAAAGCGTTTTGACAATAAAGGATGCAAATGGATCAAGTTATAATCGCCCGAAGCTTTGGCATAACGACGGCCTAAGTCATCGGTTAAACGCCATTGCTGGACATTTTCCCATGTCATCTCAGACGCTTTAGGCGGACGAGCCCGCCGCCCAGCAGACTCAATGCGATATAAGTATGTTGATAACGCTTGCCATACAAGCTCTTCACCAACCAACACTTTTGAAACTAAATCAAACTCAAGTCCAGCATCTGTAGTGCGACTCGCCGAAAGTTCGCACTGCACAGTTAATATTTCATCAGTACGTACAGGACGAAATACACTAATACTATTTTTTAAGTGGATCATTCCAAGCAACGGAAATGTCACGGCTTTATGAGTAAAAATCATCGCATGCAAACGAAATGCCCACACATATAAATACGTTGGAGGTAACACCCTATCATCGTATTCAAAACCACATACAGCGGCATATTGCCGAATTTTCTCTTGCGACAGCACCACATTAGAAGCTTGCACATAAATATTCGGCAGCGGTTGTTGATCCCATCCCGGTTTACGACCAAATAGGATTTTTCGATACAAAGACAACAGCGAAGGCATCGCCTGTAATTCGATAGCGTAGTCGTGACTCACAATGTTGTACCCTAAATAGGCAGCAAAAAGTATGCGCTGCAAAGATGGTTAGTCGATCATTATACCTTAGACTCTTACTGTTGCTAAACCGCTAATTATAAAATGCGTTTAAAGTCGGTTGTCATTGCTGCTTATATTGATTAATCGATAAACTTTTATTTACCCTCTATACACAATCACTGATTTGTCTTTACCTTTTTCAGCCTACAGTGCGACAATTACGTTACTCCATATCGGCTCAATAACGTGATGTAACTTAAATCGTGCAAGATAAAAATTTCGATACTCTTAGTCAAAAGTTTGCGCAAAACATCTATGGCACCACTAAAGGTGAAATCCGTGCTGCAGTATTGTGGCGGGACTTAATCCCAGCATTAACTCGCTTGAATAAACCACGATTGCGCATTTTAGATGCTGGGGGAGGATTTGGTTTTTTGAGCCAAAAACTGGCGGCGTTGGGCCATGATGTGGTGCTATGTGATATTTCTGAACAGATGTTGGCCATAGCCCAACAACAGATTGCCGCCTCAGACACAGAATTATCAATCGAGTTAGTGCATAGCCCTATTCAAGCACTAACCGTGCAGCAGTTTGGTCAGTTTGATGTCATCTTATGCCACGCTGTAGCCGAATGGCTCACTGATGCTGAATCGACTTTGCATGGGTTATTAAGCCTGCTAAAACCGAATGGGTTATTTTCGCTGATGTTTTTTAATAAGGAAGCCTTGCGCTTTCACAGTTTAATTTCAGGCAATTTTGACTATGTTAAGCGTGATTTTAAGGTTAAAAAGAAGGTTGGATTAACCCCCAACCATCCCCTGTATATTGCAGATGTTCGCGCTTGGTTTGCCCAATGGCAACTGTCGATGATCAGTCAATCTGGGGTTAGGGTGATTAATGATTACTTAAAAAATAATCTCCCGCCCAACTTCGATAAACATCAGCTTATTGAAATGGAATTGGCTTATTCACAACGTGAGCCATATTTATCTTTAGGTCGATATGTTCATTTTCTTGGTCAATCAAAGCCAATATAAGCATAAAGTTATACTATTATTGGCCCTTGTGGACGCACAACATCCTCCTTAACACTGCAAAAAGGTACAAGGGGTGACCGTTGCACCTTGCTGTTTAAGTAAGTCAGGAATGGCTTGCTGACCAACAATATGGCCTGCTCCAACCACAATAAACAGCTGTTTATAATTACGCTGTTGTAGCAACTGGATAATTTTTTGCGTCATGGTGTGATTGCGTTGCCACAGTAATTTTTCAAGCAATTCATTGGCATCGCCCGCTTGTGATTCCATAATGGTTGCCAATGCACTGGCATCGCCTTGGCGCCAAGCATAAATTAAATCAAGCATTTCGGCATCACTGACGTTGATCGAATCATCCAGCATTTGCATCTGGGTCGCGGTTGAAAATGATGAAATTAACTCAAATTGAAACTGCATACTTTCAAGTTCAACTAGGGCTTTGTCACTGCGATTGGCCATAAAATAAGCATCGACGCCTTGGTCTGCGCTATAACCTAATTGCGCATAACGGCCCATACTAATTTGTGCTGACTGTAACCAGGGAGCATATGGTGCTAATGCCTGACACAAACTTTGATGACTTTGGCAATATACTTGGCGTGTCGCATTAACGTCTGCGGCAATATCGGCAGACAAAGCACCGTACTGCTGTAATAGCGCTCCCGTATCACCTTGGCTAATATCGGCCTCAACCACGAGTGCATCTGCTTGTTTAAATGCCGACTCAATATGTTGTCCTAATGGGTAAAAATCTTGGCGACCGATATGAATTGAACCCAGTAAATACGCTTGCTGTTGTTGATACTCAATTTTATAAAATACTGGCGAATCCAATGCCGTTGCCGATGTAGAGCCAAAACACAGTAGAAATACCACTAAACTAAAGCTATATCGCTGTAAACGACGATAAATCATCCCTATATTAAAAATAAGCGGACTTTTCCTTGTTGCCAGCATAGCGGCTCCTTATAATTAGCTTTATTATTTACAAATGCACTATGAGGCAATTATGCCGTACACCAATGTTTTTCTACAGATAAAAGAAAACCTGCAAATAGCCTATAGACAAGCGATTGACTCTGATGCTCGCCTTGACGAATTGCGTAAAGCAGGACATGGTAAGTTTGTGGCTATCTTTACTGAAGATCAAGGATTTACGGAAAGTAGCAACCGTTTCTTGCCCTATGTACAAGAATTGGTAGCTGAGTTTGATGCGATGCAGAGTAGTACTCATGTCGCACCTGAAACTCTCGAAGCCTTTGTCAAAAAACTTGCGACTTTACTGCAAACGCTGCAAGTATTTAAACTGTCTAAATAATCTTTATGCTCCTGCGGAATCTTCATGCAGGAGCAACCTTAGTTGATATGACCTTTACATGTTGCGGCGACAATCATTGATAAAACCCAATGGCGACAATCAAGCGTAACCAGCGTCACTGGCACATTTGGTTATCAACAACGATTCATCAAGTCACTACAGATAAAACAGACAACCCATGCGCTAAATCAACCTTATCGATATAATCCTAAGTACTGTCGCCAAGGGCTATAGTTTAGGTGCGACACTCTTTTGTAACCAATCAGTAAATAAAGTTGTTTCGTACTGAAATGGTCGGTCATTAAAGCGATGTGAGTTAGACATAAAACTCATATCTGTGATTTTCTCATCACCAACAATAATCACCTTGTCACCTTCTTTAATCGTGTAACTAAAGGTGGCTCTGGGTGGGTATAAATCTTTTACAACACGTAAATCACCCGGCGTGGCACCAAATGTTGGTCGCATGTCTCCCGCTAGATCAAAGTTAGTCACTGTCATTTGCAGTGTCTGTCCTGGCTTGAGGGTTTTTTCGGCTTCTTTATTGATGTTCTTGGTTAAAGTGTCAAATAAACGGTTTTCAAATCGTGACTGAAGCTCGTTAGAAGTTCTGATATCACTGAAATCTTTTGGATTTTGCCATTCAATTTTTACCAGCCCAACTTCAGTAACAGGATTAGGTGGTGGCGCATCTTCAGCCATAACAATTTGGGATACTAATACCGAAGCTAGCATTATATATTTTACATTCATAATAGACCTCCTGGGACTTAGGCGCTTGTGATAACACAGGTTTCAACGGCTGCTTCAGATAACGCTATTCAGCTTCTGTTAAAGCAACTTTGACCATATTTGCACGCCGATACTTATCATCAAATCAAATGTTAGCCATTAAGCTATCATCACTATAAATTGACTATAGTCCTCATAAGCTGAACCAAAGCTTAACAACGCCTAAGATCAAGCGGTCCACTAAAATGGAAAACGCGCACTCAATAAAGGATAGGTTTGACGCATAATTTTTGGCTTAGTGCTAAATTTTTTCCCTTCTGGAGTACTGTGTCCTGAAGGTAAGAATGGCAGCTCTAAGCCAGTGCGGTCTTCGTAGACTTGTCCTGCAATCAAATCATAATCTTCAACAAACGGGTAAGCATAATCGTCCACTAACGGCCAATGTTCTAATTCCCCTAAGCTATCTGGATTGGCGATAATCTTGTTGTACCATTGCTGACCTAACGACAATAAAAAACACCTAAACTCAGTAAAAGCATCATCAGAATCGCAACCTGTCACTATGTATGCTGCTCCCCAAATCGACCAGGAATAACTGCGACGTAATTGTTGGCCTAATATTTTATCGAATGCCTTGAGTGCTTCATCGTCCAAGCTTTCTAATTGCTGGCGTAAACTCAGGGTGAGATCTGCAGAAGACTGCTCAGGTTTATCGCGGGTCACTAGCGCCCAAAAATGTGTTTCTGTCATCAAAATATACCCATCTCTCTGTTTTGTGCGATATTCTACCTCAAATTCTCCAGTACTATGATCAATATGAACCAAAATTCAGCCCAACGAATGCCCGTTAGAGTGATGATCCTTATCTCACTGTATGTTGTACTCACTCTTGTTGCTATTTGGCGCGCGATCACCTTTGAAGCCTTTGACTTATTAACTCTGGGAGTGATACCGGTTTTTATTGGTTTACTAATACGTGCGCCATGGACAAAAGTACTGCTACTCAGCTATGTCGCCTTACAAAGCCTAGGGTTAGTTGCAATGACAACAACGGCGTTGATTGCCTATCAAATCACCCCTGAAGACGTCAAACTGGTATTTCGAGGCTATAATATTCCATTAATTCCGCTATGGTTATTACTGTTAAGTGTGGTGGTGTTTCAATGGTGGGTTGGTCTGTCGAACGCGACCAGAGACTATCTTGCTCAAAAATAAACACCAAGTGCTATAGGCCTAGCTTAACTATCATCTCTAGCATTTTTTTAGTGTACAATTTACTCACACATGCAACATTAAAATAATACTAATAATAAATATCTGTGGAACGTGAATTATGACTAGCTTATCTCCAAGTGAATTATCCATCCTATTACTTGAGCCTTCCGAGACTCAGCGTAAGATCATTATTACTCGCCTTCAGCAAGAAGGTGTCAGCAGCATCCAAACTGCCGCAACCATTGCTGAAGCTAAAGAGATAATCCATCGCCATAAACCAGACTTAATTGCCAGCGCACTCCATTTTATCGATGGCGAAGCCACTGAGTTATTGCAGTACATTAAAATGACTCCAGCATTGAGTGATATTCAATTTATGCTGGTTTCCAGTGAGTGTCGTCGTGAACAGCTAGAAATTTTTAGACAATCAGGCGTGGTGGCTATTTTACCAAAACCATTTAATGCCGAACACTTAGCTACGGCACTTAACTCAACCATTGATTTACTGAGCAATGACGAGCTCGATTTAACCCACTTTGATGTTCACAGCATTAGAGTATTGGTGGTTGATGATAGCCGAATGGCACGAAATGTTATTAAGCGCACCATAGGCAATTTAGGCATACAGCTAATTACTGAGGCTGTTGATGGTGAACAAGCGATTAGCCTAATGAAAGACAATATGTATGATTTAGTGATCACTGATTACAATATGCCCTCGGTAGACGGACTTGCACTGACTCAGTACATCCGTAACCACAGTCAACAATCTCATATTCCAATCCTAATGGTATCGTCAGAAGCCAACGACACTCATCTGAGTAATGTATTTAGTGCTGGCGTCAATGCGCTTTGTGACAAGCCTTTTGAGCCGCAGTTAGTTAAGAAAATTCTTTATCAGCTCTTAGAAGAGTAACAACAAGGCAAATAAAGACATTATTTGTGCTAATTTTGCTTTAAAACCATTACAGATACTGAATTTATGGGATAAAGTGCTTTTAAACCAGCATCGCTTGTGGCATGTTAATCATGTTTTAAAAAAACACTTCTATGGAAAGCAGAGAATATCAATATGAACAAAAGTGAATTAATTGCAAAAATCGCTGAAAATGCGGAACTAACAAAAGCTGAAGCTGGCCGCGCTCTAAAGTCTTTCGAACAAGCGGTAACTGAAGCCATGAAAAATGGTGATAAAATTTCTATTGTTGGCTTTGGTTCTTTTGAAACCACTCAACGTGCCGCGCGTACTGGTCGTAATCCACAAACTGGCAAAGAAATTCAAATCGCAGCAGCTACAGTGCCTAAGTTTAAAGCTGGAAAAACACTAAAAGATAGCGTTAATTAATTATTCGTTTACTCTTTTTTTGCTAGAAACCTCCTTTATGGAGGTTTTTTATTGCCTGCTTTTTATATTTATCCTCTGCAAACAATATTATCTCTTAATTCAACATCAACGAATATTAGGATGCTGAGCACTGTTGCACAAAAAAGGGGCGAGCTTGCATCATTAAGTTGCAACAAATATGCAACAAAATGATCCATAAATACATAAGCAACTGACTTTAATAGGAAAATAGAGTTGGCATGCGATTCGCTAATTAATCTTCAGACAAACCAACATTGAGTTCATTTAGTGACACATAAATGCCTCATTGATAATAAAACGTTAAGGGATGAAGATGAAAAAATCACTATATCAAGCAATTGCATTATCAACAGGCTTATTACTGAGTGGCTCTGCCCTTGCTGAAGTTACGGGTAATATTGGCGCAACATCAAACTATTTATGGCGTGGTACCACACAAACTAATGATGCGGCTGCGGTTCAAGGTGGCATTGATTATGCTCATGACTCTGGTTTTTATGCTGGCACTTGGGTATCTAATGTCGATTTTGGTGATGAAACCAGTTACGAGTTAGATTTGTACGGCGGTTATGGTGGTAACTTTACTGAAGACTTAACTTACGACATTAGCTACCTTTATTATGCTTACCCAGATGCTGGTGGCAGTATTGATTTTGGTGAAGTCGCGCTCACTCTTGGATGGAAATGGCTAGATGTTGGCTATTCTAAAGTAATTAATGCTGATTCAGGTGTTTCTGGTGCCAGTGACGAAACAGATTGGAGCTATATCCAGGCCAATGCCAGCTTCCCGTTAACAGAAAAGCTCAGTGTCGCATTCCACTATGGTTATTCACAAGGCGATGTCGTTGAAGATTTATTCGGTGACACTTATGCAGACTACAACGTCACATTAAGTGCTGAAACAGACATAGGTACCGTATCATTCATGGCGGCTGATACTGACTTACCAGACAATGATGCAAAAGTTGTTTTAGGCTACTCTTACGGGTTTACACTATAACGAGTAACACCATTACTGACTCGCTTTATGAGTATATCAACGCCACCTCATTAACAGGTGGCGTTTTTCTATCTGTAGCAGATAGAAGCAGTATTATCTGGCGACATCATGGCATAGATAATACTAGTTTAAGCACACACTCTTCGCACTTGGCTTTATGTTTTACTAGCAAGAAATACATTTACTGCTAAGCTCAAAACGAAGGGTAAAAATAGCTGTCCAATTAAGGAAAAATATTTTACTTCCCTATTAACGTTTTTTTAGTTAGAAAATGCTCATTGAATTAATACCACGCTTTTATTTTACATGAGGGTTTTGTGATGGCTAATATTAGTGAAATAGTGCCTGATGACACAGAAATAGATGCGATGACGACGCCTAGAAACGTTAAGTCTGCCGAAAGTTTACAGCATAAACGCCAAGTGAAACGAAGATTAGAAGATTTTCTCGAACAAGCCCAATTACGCAAAGCAATTGGTGACGATGACTTTTTCTAAAAAATAGGGATAAACGCTTATATCGTTTATCCCAGTCTGTTTTATCATCTTTATCTCAGTGGATGTTAGGCGCTGATCAATATGCTATACGCTTTTAATTTGTTCGCGCCGCATATGCTTACCCGCTTGGGTTTGGGTGAGCAGCAGCTCGGCTTTGGCCCCTAGATAGACATAGATTCCCAGCCCGACCAACAAGCCCACTACGGCTAACATCATTAAAATTGCTGGCTCAATATATTGCTTTTCCCCTAGCGACGCTTTAAACATAGTCAACAAGGCTTCTATTGAAATCGCAATCAAAATGGTCGAAATAAACCGCGTAATCGTTCGTCGAGTTGAACTGTGACGAAAAATATCTTTATGCATCAATACTTCCTCTTCCAAAATGGTTTTACCCAAATCAAAAATGGCTAATGCCAAGGTAAGAAAAATAATAATGCCGAAGGGTTGCAATGGATCATGGGTAGCAGAAATTTGGCTAAAAAGGGTATAAATGTCACGAACTACAGTCCACATTAGCACGCTCACTAACACAAAAAGGCCCAGTACAATTGCAGCATAAATACTTTTAAAAAAAGGCGACATTTTGCGTCTAGCACTGTCACCCATCATAAACTCAATTAAGCGCGTTAAGTTGACATCAATAACCACAATTACCACTTGCCCAGACGCAGATTTAATCATTTGTGATGCAGACAAACACAAGCCACCACCAGAATTAGACAAATAAGGTCGAGTAATATGCACAGTATCAACCGCAGTCAATTGGGTAAAGTAAGGCCGCTGACTTCGATCTGCACGGTCACCGCAATTCATTAATTTAACCTGCTGGTTAATGACGCTGATATTGGGGCAAATCTGTATGCCCTGAGCATTCAATAAATAAATCAGTTCCACGAAGGGATAGCTTATCGCCATATCTTCAAAAATTTTAGCCGATATAGGTTGCTCGAATAAATTAATATCGCCCACACCAATCAAAATAGACTCTAGTAGCTCGTGCACTAAATGCTCATATTCATGATAACGCTCAATCACACTTAAATAGCTCATCGCTGCCATAAATTTTCCTTTTAATTATTACTACTTTAGGTAAAGCAGTTTTAATGCCAAGAAAATAATTCAATATTTTTAGTAACTTAAAAAAACCACCCTTAATACATTGCTATACGCCATGATAAATTGCACTAAAATAGTGCTGACTAGATGGTTATTTTTTCATTGCAGTTTTATGATCAACATCTGCTAATATGGCCGCTAGCACTGCTAACAACTTCTCTAGATTAGGAAAAGACAATGTCTGACTCTTTATTGCGTTATCAACAAGATATTCGTCGTTTTTCTGATGAATTAATTCGCATCCAAGCGCCAATTAAAATTTTAGACTCAATAAAATGGCCAAGACAAATTGAAGATGATTTTTTAGCGCAAAAAAGTAAACAATTACCCAACGTTAGTAATGACTTTTATCAGTCAATTCCGCTATCGTTTAACGCAGATCAAACTCAAACAGACCTGCAAGGTTTAAAAACTGCCGTTGAGCGTGGTTTAGGTAAACGCGATAAATTAGGTAAAATTTTACTGGCCAATATTGATCAATATCGCATAGTAATAGACATGCTGCATAATCGTGGCAAGCCGATGTTTGGTAAACTGAGCCAAGAGCTTTACGGCAGTGCCAGCCACAAATTACATGGCGATCGCCATACATTACGCCAACTGGGCGATCGCTTAAGCCATATATTTTCTTTGCCAGCGGCGCGCCACATGAATAGCCGCCATCCTAAGATTGTAACGGCACCAGAAGCGGTAAATGTCCTCAGCGAACGCTTAGTGAAGTATTTTCATAATGATGAAATTCACGTTAAATTGAGTGATGGTATTGTGTCCGATGCCGCCGTCGGTGGCGATACGGTTAAGCTCAATACTCGCGCCATGTTCAGCGAATCAGATCTGAATATCTATGAAGTGCATGAAGGCTGGGTTCATGTGGGCACCACACTCAATGGCCGAGCTCAACCTCATGCCACTTGGCTCAGCGTTGGATCACCACGCGTTACCGCTTCGCAAGAAGGCTTAGCTGTGCTCATGGAAATGCTCACCTTAAGCTCAAATCCGGGCCGCGCTCGACGTATTAGCGATCGAGTATCTGCGGTAGACATGGCAGAGAAAGGGGCTGATTTTATTGAAGTGTACCGCTATTTCAGGGACCTTAATTTAAGCTCAAAAGACAGCTATCGGGTAACTCAACGGGTATTTCGTGGTGGCATGGTAGGCGGCGGTAGCTTTTTTACTAAAGACATCTCTTACGTGCGCGGTTATGTAGAAAATATTAACTTTATTCGTAGTGCCATCAGCACTGGGCTACCTGAGTTAATCCCTATGCTATTTTTAGGCAAATTAGCCATTGAGGATATTCCGGTACTGTACCAAGCTTATCAAGAAGGTATTATTGCCCACCCTAAGTATTTACCTCCGATGTTTGAAGATATTAGCGGGCTTTATGCTTGGTTTGGTTTTGCCTCAGGAATAGGCAATATCGACCTAAAAGGGGTGCAACGCCATTTTGCTCGCCAATTCAAAAATGTTGTTCCAAGTTCTGCCGTCGACTTATTTGAAGACTCAGAGTTTGATAACAATTTCGAATAAACCACAGTGGTAATGTAATAGGTTAAGTGCGCGATAGTTACACTTAACCTATTAAAAATAAAATTCTTTTAAATTATGCAGTTAACACTCACTATATTGCACTAATAGACACTAAGTAACGAATCTATCTAAATACCTCGGTCGATGACATACGCCTCACCATTACACTCTAAATACACAGCACACGATGGGTAATTAACTTTGCCGCATTGCTTCATAACAATGGCATTTCCACCACGTTGTTTCACTTGTAATTTGAGCGATTTAGTCATTGAAGACAGGCTAGGGAGATCATTTAACTTATCAGGATCCGATGAGACTTCGCAATATGAAGTGGTCACATCGCCTAGAAACTTTGCTTTGAACCGGGATATTTCTCCAGAGGTATAAGTATCAATCTCTGCTATCTTGGCGTTGCCAAGCGCAATGGTACCCGCATTTGTTCGCAGCGACAGATTAGAACACCCGGACAAGAGCATCACCATCAATAACGTTGCGCTTGATACAGCAAAAGTAAGATGTTTCATAAAAATCCTTTTAAGGAAGCATGTTCATCTATTTACCAATGAACATGCTTAACCACAATTGCGAAATATTAACGTGAGTCGTTAACTAGACGAGTTTAAGCGTTAGCTTTCAAAGCTCGTTGCTTAATAAAATACTCACGAGTTAAGCCAAACACCACAGGACTTAACAACACCAACGCAATTAAGTTTGGAATCGCCATCATCGCATTTAATGTGTCAGCTAATAACCAAATAAACTCTAACGAACTGACTGCGCCTATCGGTACAACTAAGGTCCAAATGAGACGAAATGGTTTGACGGCTTTATCACCTAAAAGGTATTGGACACATTTTTCACTGTAAAAACTCCAACCTAAAATGGTGGTAAAGGCAAATATAGCCAATGCAATTGCCACAATATAATTCCCCATAGGCAATGCATTTGAAAATGCCAATGAGGTTAACGCCGCGCCGTTTTCACCTGATGTCCAGGCACCAGAAACCACAATAGCCAAACCGGTAATTGAACACACAATAAGGGTGTCAATAAACGTGCCTAACATAGCGACTAAACCTTGTTTTACAGGATTATTAGTTTGTGCTGCGGCATGAGCAATCGGGGCACTACCTAAACCAGCTTCATTGGAAAATACGCCTCGCGCTACACCAAATCGAATTGCAGCCCATACCGCTGCGCCTGCAAAACCACCTTGGGCTGCGACCGGGTTAAAAGCACTTTCAATAATTAACAGAAAAGCTGCGGGTACTTGCGCTGCATTAACAATCAATACCGCTAAACCCGCAGTAATATAAAACACTGTCATTAATGGCACTAGCTTACCAGCTACTTCTGCAATACGCTTAATACCGCCCATCAGTACCGCACCAACCAGCACCATTAACACCACGCCTGTCACCCAACTAGGCACGCCAAAATTACTGCTCATCGCATCCGCAACCGAGTTAGCTTGTACGGTATTACCAATACCAAAACCAGCAATAGAGCCAAAAATAGCAAATGCAGTACCTAACCAAGCCCACTTACTGCCTAAACCGTTTTTGATGTAATACATAGGACCACCAACATGGTTGCCATTAGCATCTGTTTCACGAAACCTCACCGCCAAAACAGCTTCCGAAAACTTAGTCGCCATACCCACGAGCGCCGTACACCACATCCAAAATAGCGCACCCGGACCACCAATAAAAATCGCCGTTGCCACACCCGCAATGTTACCGGTACCAATAGTGGCTGATAATGAGGTCATTAATGCATTAAACGGGCTAACATCACCCTTTTCGCTATCATCTGTAACCTGACGACCCGCCCATAACAATCTAAAGCCTCGATTTAGCTTTAAAATAGGCATGAATTTTAAGCCAATCGACAGAAATAGCCCGACACCTAAAATCATAATTAGCATGGGAACACCCCATACTATACCGTTAACCATATTGACAAATTGTGTGACTGCTTCCATGTAAAAACCTCATAATGAGTAATGATTTATGTCTAAAGTTATAATTATTATTAACTAACCTCACCTCGCGGATAATAGACAGGATAAAACGTTTAAACGGGAGTCATACCAAATCTACAAAATCAAACCTACACTGTGCTTTACTCACCAGGCTGTTTGAAAACCGTTTATTATCCAAAACTGAGGTTAATTATCTTCTGATTCCCCCTCAACAGCCCAACTCCGTTGAAAAACAATCATTTTAGATTACCTCGATTTCGTTAATCATAGCAACCATGTATATGTGACTAGCGCCAACTTCAATAATACCGTCCTAAAGTCATCAGAAGATCCCCCTATTAATATAAATCGCGCATTGTTCTGCCATGACGCAGATATGCATTCAGAGACGGTTATAAATAAGTACCAATATTGGTTTATAGGTCGATAAATAAAAATATTAACTTACTTGGGAAGGACAAGAACGAGGACATCAAAGCAGCTATTGATTGGCGTTAAGTGTTTATATGCCAAGTTAAGCTGCTTCGAAGCGATAACACAAACCATCACTCAAATAGCATTGAGATTTCGCTAATGAGTAATCTAAGGTTAGGGTGAATAAGTTTCAACAGCATCAATATCAGATTGTTGCACTAATTTAGCCATACAAGACTGACAAACACATTGATTATTGGGTAAATCAACCCCTGAAGATGTTGCGTTAAACTGCGCAATAATGGAGGGCATATCCACGGTTTGCTTAGCACACCAACATGCATCTATGGCTAATCCTTGCTCCATGGCACAAGCATTATCTTGTTGGCACAGTGGGCACAATTGTGCAGCAAAGGTAAATAATGTCATTGCCCAACCTATGAGGTGGTAATAAATAAAAGCTAAGATCAACATACTGCCATTTCTGATCGCTATGCTCAATAAGCTCTGTCTAAGTAATGTGTACACTTACAAAAAAGCCCATTAAGCGTTCACTCAATGGGCATCATTCATAGGTTTATCTTAATTCAGATAGATATCAAGGCTTAACTGTATTTTTAAGCGGAAAAACCGGATACGAATCAGTCCCTAAAATAGGCTTACCAGCAACCGATTGGCCATAATAGCCCTGGTGCTGATGGTATGTGGCTTGAGTCTTACTCACATCACCATCAAAACGAGGATCTTGTGGGCGATCAAACGAATTAACATAAGCGGCAACATCCCAAGCTTGCTGAACGGTAAGCTGGACACTTTTACCTAACGGCATATTTTCATAAATAAAATCAGCAGCCGTATTTACCCGATGCATTCCAGCGCCCCAGTTGAAGCTTTGAGGTCCCCATAATGGCGGCAAGGCAGCAACCCCAGCGATTATTTGTCCTTGACCATCTTCGCCATGACAAGTTTGGCAATGAGCTTGATAAACAATCATACCGCGCTCCGGCGCATAGGCTAATTCTGGATCTGGCGCTTTAGGAAAGCCCCGGCCAGGTAACTGACTTAGCGCTTTGGTATCTAAATTTTTGGCAATGGCCTCTGGCATCGGGAAATCATCCCGCATTGCACCTTTCACTAATTCAGCATCAGATAACTCAGGCACAGGGCCGCTAACGTTATATTGTGCCATTAATCCACTCATGCCTAACCAGTATGAATAAGCAGATATTGCCACTAACTCAGGAGAACCAGACTCGGGCGCTTTACCGTTCATTGAATAAGTAAAACAACCTTGAACACGCTCTTGAAAGCTGTTCACTTTATCATTTTTCTTACGATAGGCCGGATAGGCAAAATATGCCCCCCATAAAGGCGACGAATTAGCTTGTTGCCCTGCATTCATATGACAATTAGCACAACTGAGTTGATTACCAACGTACTTATCTCTAAGCGTTTGAGTATTCACGAACAATTGATAGCCTAGGCGAACTTTGTCACCAAAAACTCCCGCAGGAATATCGGTTAATGACGCAGGTTGTAGATAGTTCTCACCCACTTTTTTAGGTACTGCAGGCAATGCCGCTTGGCGATCAGGTAGTGCTGCTGAAGCTGTAGCAGGAACTTCAGTTAACATTTCATTGGCCTGTAAAGGCAAGCTAAACAGGACACCAATGCTCAATAGCGATAATAATTTCATAGCCATGTCCTTATTTTATATTGGCAAAATACTGCGATAAACCATCGATTTCGGCAGCTGTTAATTTCCGCGCAATATTACCCATCATATTGTCAATATCACCGGTTCGAGTGCCGTCTTGCCAAGCTAATAGTTGGGTCTTGATGTAACTGGCTTGCTGGCCTGCTAAGCGAGGGAAATTGCCTCCGCCAATTGCCGATGGCCCATGACAACTGGTACACGCCGGAATAGTTCGCGACCAATCGCCTTGAAAGGCTAATCTTTCAGAGGGATCACTAATGGCAACCTTGTCACCGCGAAATTGCAGCGAAATATCAGCAACTGGCTGTTGGCTAAAATATTGTGCCACTAGGCCAATATTATCACCTTGTACCGTGGCAGCCATTGCTAGCATGGTGGGGTTTTGACGTTTACCGGCATGAAACAACTTGAGTTGATTGGTAATGTATTCAGCCGATAAACCAGCTAAACGAGGGCCAATGATATCAATTCCTTGACCTTGAGCACCATGACAAGAAGTACATAACTGAGCGGCGGGTGGAATGGCTTGTTGAGGTTCTGCAGCATTTGCTTGCACAATATTAACTATGGTTAAGCCAGCCAATACACTGAGTACATAAAAGGATGTTTTCATCATCACACCTTTTTAGTTATTAATTGTTGTTAATATACCATAGGCTATAAATATGAAAAAAAGAATACGGCAAACGTCGAATACTCACACAAAAGGCCATAAATATTAAACAAAAAACCCGCTAATGAAATCATTAACGGGGTTAGAGACTATGACCACTGCGTCTGTTGCTATCGACTTAGCAGCCATTCTAATTTAACTTTTTTGAATAGGACGGCCTATTCAACGCTAAGCTATTTACGCTTAGTTCAAGGCAAAAGGCGCAATTTAATGGTTTAAATGAATGAGCATTTTTGCAACGATAAAATAGGCGTAGAGTCGTTATGCCTGTTTACTTTGGACGCACACCTAACGTATGGCAAATAGCATAAGTTAATTCGGCACGGTTAAGAGTATAAAAATGAAAATCTTTAACCCCTTCACGAGACAATACTTTTACCATATCAATCGCAACGTTGGCTCCAACTAACTGACGAGTTGCAGGGTCGTCATCTAAACCTTCAAATTGGCGATGTAACCAATGTGGAATCGCCACGTTAGTCATTCCAGCAAAACGTTTAGTTTGCTTAAAGTTAGTCACCGGCAAAATGCCAGGGATAATTTCAACATCTATGCCAGCGGTGACACAGCGATCGCGAAAACGTAAATAGGATTCAACATCAAAGAAAAACTGAGTAATGGCACGGTTGGCGCCCGCATCAATTTTTTTCTTCAAGTTAATTAAATCAGCCTGAGCGTTACGCGCATCTGGATGAACCTCAGGATACGCCGCAACCGAAATATCAAAATCTGCCACTGAACGTAATAAACGTACTAAATCATTAGCAAAGCGAGTTGGTTTTGGGCTGCCTTCAGGCAAATCACCACGTAAGGCGACAATGTCTCTAATACCTGAATTCCAATAATGCTTTGCCAGTTCAACTAACTCTTCATCACTAGCATCAACCAAGGTTAAATGCGGTGCCGCTAGAAGATTCGTCTCTTTCTGAATACGTTCAATCACGCTATGAGTACGATCACGTACGCCGGAATTGGCACCATAAGTCACAGAGACAAATTTAGGGTTTAACGGCTCTAAACGACGAACTGAATTCCACAGGATCTCTTCCATCTCTGGCGTTGATGGCGGGAAGAACTCAAAAGAAACATTAATATCATTCAGCTCAGACAAGCTCTGATTTAACGACTGGGCATGTTGCGCATGATGAAAAGCCATAATGTATTCCTTCAACTTCTGTAAAACTTAGGAGCCAATACCAATTAACTAACTTTCAATTTAGCCGTTTGGACGTCTATATGTCCATATACTAGTTTAACTGCATCCTAAGTCAAGCTAAAATACCATCAATTAACCAATTTAAGTCTACAGCTCAATCGCAAGCAATAACGCGAGCGCTAACGAAACCAGCCAAATCCTTTGAACCACAATAAAAATGACTACAGACCGACTATAAGTGTTCACTGTATTCCTTTTAGTGCCTAACAGCTCAAATCAGTTACGCAGCCATCTGCATATGTCTGCAAGCCTTTATCAAATCACTGTGTGACAAACCATCAAACTGACAATAAATGAGTTTCTTATGCGGTTAATAAAAACGAGTATTACTCTGATTAAGCTGGTTAGATTATTTAATCGTTTGATATATATTAAGTTTCTCTGCAAAAATGCTCAAAAGTAACCTCAAAAACATTTCCCATGACATAAAAAAGCTACTATCTAGGTAGCGTTAAAGTAATACGGATATCGTTAAACAAATTACTCGTAATCAGTAGAGTAAGTTTCTTCATAGCTGTGCGAGTAAAGTTCAAACAAGTTGCCAAACGGGTCTTCTAAGTAGACCATTTGTGCTAGCTTACTGTCGTCTTCTGGGTGGTAGCGCATAATGTCCATTCTTACTTTACCGCCATATTGCTCCGTACGCGCAATAGCGCCTTCAAAGTCATCTGTTTGCAAACAAAAGTGGAAGATACCAAGACGGGTAAAATCAACTTCGTGACGTTGTTGACGGTCGATCATTTCAAACATCTCCACACCAATACCGTCAGTCGTGACTAAGTGTGCAATGTTAAAGCCTTTAAAGCCTTCACCAAAAACGGCCACACACATTCTGCCAATAGCAGTTTTACGTTCTTCTTGAACCTTAGTGTTACCCATCACCACTCTTAGTCCCAGCGCTTTAGTATAAAACTCAACCGCTTTATCCATGTCGCCAACCATCAAACCTACATGATTCATTTTCATAACTTACTCCTAAAAACTATTGATTCGTCTTTGTTCGATGGCGTAATCTTACGGCGGACAGGTAATGAATAAAAATTATCAAAACTTATCTAATTGATAATTTAAATTTATAACACTTTGATAATCACAAAATAGAGATTCTCAAGCAATGATGTAGCTTTTGCCAATAAGACAAATTCAACACAGCAGAGAGCTTGAGAACCAACGAGTAGAAATCAGGGAACGGGTTTTATAGGTGAGTGATTAAGCGCAGAGGCAGTGCAGGAAACTTGATGACCCTAACTAATTGTCAACAAGCTTATTTATTTGGTCAAATAAGCTAATGTTGTTTATTAAATTAATTGGTGAGAGGCTCATATTCTTTAGGGAGATGAATGGCTCTGTCTTTCTATTTCGAGAGCAATTAATAATGCGCTATGTGCATCATTTGCGGCGTATCTTTTCTGATGATCGTGTAAGGGGAATATTGACCAATTGGATTGTTGTGCACTCTTAGATAGCCGTTGATTAAAAAACATCGCAACCGCAACTCTAGCGCCAACGCGTTGTTTAACTTGCGCAAAACGCATCACCTTTGAAGAGAGTTCTTCTGTATTGATTAATTTAATGCCAAATTTTCTAAAAAGAAGTTTTTTATCTTCTTTCAATCCAAAACCTACCTTCTTTATTGTCGGGTCAGATAATATTTCAGCGATTGCAGTAAAGTTTTCATAAAATTTTGTAGGAAATAAGAATACTTTAGATTTTGTGGCTATCTGGATTAAATGAGGTCCATCACTGACCTCACCTTTTACAAAACAAGGTTTGCTCTCTGTATCAAACCCTAAACAAGAATGAGTTCTTAACTCCGCTATTGCATTTATAGAGTCGGCTTTGTTTGTAACGACGATAATATTCTCTAAACTAATACCGTCATAAAGGGGTAAATCTCGAATTTGTTCCTTTGTTGGCCTTTGCATTGGATATCCTTTTGCCCAGAGAGTCAGTACTCATGTGTGGCGATATTGATAAGAGCATAAATCGCTAGTTGGCTTTATCCATAACGGTAATGCTAACTAACATTGAGGCCGTTGAAAACTTCCCATAACAGAATACGTGAGCAGTAGGATAAAACCCTGTCGCGAAGTGTTAGCTTTCCAGGAAATGTTGATCGGGCGCTAAGGGTTTGCAAAAGAGTATAAGCGCTCTTCCCCTTTACTCTGTTATGAGCCAAGCACCACTAAGCTGGCCGCTGGCCATAAGTACAAAGCAATAAATAATAGTGCTGGATTCCGGCTCACAAGCATTGCCGGAATAATGAGATGGACCCACCCTTCTAATCGGCTTCATAGTGAGCAATGATAAGTTTGTACACTTTATCAACAAAGGGCGGGTCCGAATATGAAGATTACAACAATTGGTTTAGATATATCA
>NZ_JACJER010000066.1:0-27009 GCF_014164185.1 Shewanella sp. SG44-6
GATGTAGAACATTTCCTATCGACGTCCACCTTCGACCAGAGCATCATAGATGCCACGACTAAACCTTGGGAAGCCAAACCTTGGCACCAATATTATCCTATTTTTCTTACCGACAAGCGCCTTGAAAAAGGCTTAGCATTCTGGCAAGAAAACCAGGTGGTTATTAGCCAAGCTGCTGAAAAATTTAACGTTGACCCGCAAATTATTGTTGCCATTATCGGTATCGAAACCTTTTATGGCGGCTATATGGGTAACTATCGTGTACAAGATGCACTCTATACTTTAGGTTTTTATTATCCACCAAGAGCTACATTTTTTCGCAGTGAATACGCAAATTTAATGGCACTAATCAAAGAAGAAAAGCTTGATAACAGCACCTTAAAAGGTTCATATGCTGGCGCTATGGGTTATGGTCAATTTATCCCTTCAAGTTATCGCCATTATGCTGTCGACTTTGACGGTGACGGTCGCCGAGATTTATTAACCAGTAAAGCCGATGCCATTGGCAGTGTAGCGAACTATTTTCATCAACACGGTTGGCAAAAAGGCCAACCTGTGGCGCTATTGCTCAATCACACCTCAAACACAGCGCCCAAGGCTAATGTTTGGACTAAAGAAAAACTGCACTACAAGGTAGCGGATATTCTTAGCCCGACATTAAGTTTAGCCGATAACCAAGATTTGGATGCTTCTCAAAAAGCCTTATTAATCAAATTAGATCAACCTGATAAAGCAGAGTATTGGCTAGGACTGAAAAACTTTTATGTCATTACCCGATATAACAGAAGCCCACTTTATGCCATGGCGGTATATCAATTCAGCCAACAACTTAATGCACATTACAAATCGGTAAATCAACATGGACTTTAATTGCCGTTTCATCCTGCTAATGATACTAAGCAGTCTATTACTGTTAGGCTGCTCATCAAATGAGGCAGGGAAAACCACTTCAGGTAAAAAAAGCCGTTATCAAATGGCGAATGACCGTTATCCTGATGACGCACCTGACGTTAGCTTGGTGAAAAATGCCCAGCCTAAATACGAACCTTACAGCAGACAAGGCAATCGAAACTACACTGTATTAGGTAAAAGCTATCAAGTGCTCGACAGTGGCAAGGGCTTTAAAGAACAAGGTAATGCCTCATGGTATGGTTCAAAGTTTCATGGCCATTTAACGTCAAATGGTGAAACCTATGATATGTATACCATGTCTGCAGCACATAAAAACTTGCCCTTACCGAGTTATGTTAAAGTGACTAACTTAGAGAATAATAAGCAAATTATTGTCCGTGTTAACGATCGTGGACCATTTCATCATGGTCGAGTGATTGATCTTTCTTATGCGGCGGCTTATCACTTAGGTATGCTGGCAAGAGGAACGGCAAAGGTGGCCATCGAAACCGTTTACATTCCGTCACCAGAAGAGCGAGTTATCAGCGATTTAAAAGATAACGATAATCATTTTATTCAAGTTGCCGCCTCACAAGATAAACTTCGCATCAATATGTTGGCTAAACAGTTAGAAACTAAATATGCCGTAACCTCTCGGGTAACATCCGTTAATGGTATGCATAAATTACAGTTAGGACCCATACAGCAAATTCATCTAACGAATAAGTTGCTCGATCGTGTCCAAGCTGATGGCTATCCACAAAGCTTTATCGTACCGTAAACCACAATAACGGCACTAAATGACAACATTAAGGTTCATTTACATTGGATGAATGAACCTTAATGCGAAATGACTGCCTACTAATGTATAATCTATCATTATACCAATCGATCTTTGTCTTTTCTTCGACTAACTAGAGACGTGCTAACTTCATGATGACATCCAAAACCGCTCAATTATCAACTATGCTTTTTGCATCAGTTGTCTGTTTTTCTTCACTTGCTGCAACGCCACAACCAGATGTACGTCCAATGCCAAATCGTGCACCTATGGTGACGCCAGACGCACCAAGTGTTGCGGCTAAAGCCTATGTACTAATGGATTATAATTCTGGCAGAGTTATAGCTGAAGAAAATGCCTACGAAAGTTTAAACCCAGCCAGCTTGACTAAGATGATGACCAGTTATGTGATTGGTCAGGAAATTAAAGCTGGCAATGTATCATTAGATGACGATGTTGCTATTACCAAAAATGCTTGGGCAAAGAACTTCCCTGATTCATCTAAAATGTTTATTGAAGTGGGTAAAACGGTCAAAGTACACGACTTAAATCGTGGCATCATCATTCAATCAGGCAATGATGCCTGTGTTGCAATGGCTGAACACATTGCTGGAACAGAAGGCGCATTCGTTGATTTAATGAATTCATGGGCCAAACAGTTAGGCATGAAAGACAGCTACTTTGAAAACTCTCATGGTTTAGATGCTCAAGATCATAAATCAACCGCTTATGATATGGCTCTTTTAGGGGCAGCATTAATCCGTGACGTGCCTGATGAATACAAAGTGTATTCTGAGAAGTCTTTTACCTATAACGGAATCAAACAATATAACCGTAATGGCTTATTATGGGATAAAAGCTTAAATGTTGATGGTATCAAAACAGGTCATACATCTGGAGCGGGCTACAACTTAGTTGCCTCTGGTACAAGCGATGGTATGCGTCTTATCAGCGTAGTCATGGGCACATCAAGTGAATCTGCGCGTAAAGCTGAAAGTAAGAAACTACTTAATTATGGTTTCCGTTTCTTTGAAACCATTACCCCTTACAAAGCTGGCGATACTTTCGTCACTCAACAAATTTGGTACGGCGATAGAGAAACCGTTGATCTTGGCGTGATGACAGATACCCCGATCACCATTAGCCGTGGTCAAGCAAAAGATTTACAAGCGAACTTTGAATTAACCAAACCATTAACAGCACCGCTTGCCAAAGGTGAAACTGTAGGCCGTGTCTTTTTCCAACTTGACGGAAAAGATATTGCTCAGTTCCCACTGGTGACGCTAAATGAAGTCCAAGAAGGCAGCTGGGTTAGTAAATTAATGGATTACTTCAAACAAATGTTCGCAAGCTGGTTCGAGTAATTAAACTAATTTATACACTCTATTAATAGATCTATAAGTGAATCAGCTAATTAAAGCCGCCTAATCAGCGGCTTTAATTTTTCAGATCTATCAGGCTTGAATCGGGTATAATCACCACCATATAAGTAATACCAAACAGAATTGAGTAAGCTAAATGTTAAATACAACGTTTGACCAAGTAATGGAATTTCCTAATTCGTGCCCTTTCAAAGTGATCGGGGATGCGGATGATACCTTAGCCGATCGTGTCGTTGCCGTTGCACAACAACTGGCACCGGGAGATTACGTTCCGAGTGTGAAAGCATCGAGTAAAGGCAGTTACTATTCAGTCACTATCCGTATTACGGTTACTAGCAAAGAACATATTGAAAAAGCGTACATTGATCTTGCCGCAATTGAAGGCGTAAAACGTGTACTGTAAGATCCAAATGAGTCTTCTTTAACAATAAACTTGCGTATGATACTCAACTATTAATCCATTGATCTGATGGACACACACCTTTATCTGGGGGAGACGTTGCCCTTGCAAGCACAAACACTGCACATTCGCCATCTTGGCATGCAAGACTATGAATCGACATGGCATGCAATGCAGGAATATACTGACACTCGTGATAGCGATAGCCATGATGAACTGTGGATTGTTGAGCATCAGCCGGTATTTACCCAGGGTCAGGCAGGTAAAAGTGAGCATATACTCAACCCAGGTAACATTCCGGTCATTCAAGTAGACCGTGGTGGTCAAGTGACTTATCACGGACCGGGCCAATTAGTGGTTTATCCACTTATCGATATAAAACGTAATAAACTCGGTGTGCGTCAGCTAGTGAATAATATAGAGCAGAGCATTGTCGATATGCTTGCTCATTACCATATCAATGCTTACGCAAAAGCTGACGCTCCAGGTGTTTATGTCACAGAACGAAAAGTAGCCTCTTTAGGATTACGCATTCGTAAAGGCTGCTCTTTTCACGGCTTAGCACTTAATGTCGACATGGATTTAGCCCCATTCCAGCGCATCAACCCTTGCGGATATGCCGGTTTAGAAATGGTGCAATGTAAAGCATTGGGTGGTCCACAAACAGTGCTTGAAGCTGGTGATAAATTAATCCAAACCTTTAGCCAAATTATGGGCTACCAACAACTTGTACATCATCAAGGATTAGCAGAATAATGAATAGGCCTGAAAGATTACAACCAGGTGTCAAATTACGTGATGCCGATAAAGTCGCTCGAATTCCTGTAAAAGTAGTGCCATCAGAGCGCGAAACGATGCTGCGTAAGCCTGATTGGTTGCGGGTAAAATTACCTGCATCAAATCAACGTATTCTCGATATCAAAGCGGCATTACGTAAAAATGGATTACATTCAGTGTGTGAAGAAGCGTCTTGCCCAAACTTGGCAGAATGCTTTAACCACGGCACAGCTACCTTTATGATTTTGGGTGCGATTTGTACTCGTCGTTGTCCATTCTGCGACGTCGCCCATGGTCGCCCACTCAAAGCTGATGCCGATGAGCCTAAAAAACTAGCTCAAACGATCAAAGACATGAAGTTAAAATATGTGGTGATCACTTCTGTTGACCGTGATGATTTACGTGATGGCGGTGCCCAGCATTTTGCTGACTGTATTCGCGAAATTCGTTTATTAAACCCTGAAATCAAGATTGAAACTCTTGTTCCTGATTTCCGTGGTCGTATCGATGCGGCGTTAGATATTTTAGCGACAGAGCCTCCTGATGTATTTAATCACAATCTTGAGACGGCTCCAGCTCATTACCGCAAAGCACGTCCAGGTGCTAACTATCAGTGGTCACTAGATCTACTAAAACGCTTTAAAGAGCGTCATCCAACGATTCCGACTAAGTCTGGATTAATGATGGGTCTAGGTGAAACTAACGAAGAAATAGCCGAAGTATTGCGCGACTTGCGTGCCCACAAGGTTGAAATGCTGACTTTGGGCCAATACTTACAGCCTTCTAAGTTCCACTTACCAGTTGAACGTTATGTACCGCCAGCAGAGTTTGACCAGCTTAAAGCCTTAGCCGATGAGTTAGGTTTTACCCATGCAGCCTGTGGCCCATTAGTGCGCTCAAGCTACCATGCCGATCTGCAAGCCCAAGGTAAAGAAGTTAAATAACCTTATCGCTTAGATACAGATAATCCTTATGTAGATACCAGGATTAACCATAAAAAAAACAGCGCTTAGGCGCTGTTTTTTTATGGCTGTTGTTTATAACAATTGTTCGCATAGCTATCGTTTTACGACATGGTTGCTAATACACAGCTTATTCTTGGGTAATCGCTAAATCCATCAAGATCGCGTCTTCTTTACCGCCCTCTATTAGGTAATAACCTTTACGACGGCCCGATTCAATAAAGCCTGCCTTTTGATACAAGGTACGGGCTGCAAGATTGGACTCTCGCACTTCTAACATCAGCACTACAGCGCCAGACGCCTTAGCCGAAGCCATAACAGCATTCAATAATAACTTGCCGTAGCCTTTGCCCTGCTGGCTCGGTAATAGACAAATATCCAATAAGGTCACTTCATCGACTATCTGCTGCACTATCGCAAACCCCAAAAGGCCTTCGACTGAATCAGAATTGACAGCAGCATAAGTATTAGGAGCTAAGTCAGCACTCAGCTTTAAACCTAAAACCCGGTACAAGTGCCCGAAACAATCGGCAAGGTTCCCCGCGCTCATGGGATGGCTATGGGCCAAAGATTCAAGCTGCGCCATTTGAGGAACATCGATTGGTGCCAGCGCGACAAGCTCCACAGGCAAACCTAAAGTGAGTGGCGTGGTAAGCTGCGCTGAGGATAGGCTATCTACTAAAGAGGGGCTCAAAGCATATATTCCCAAAAATGTGTGATTAATCTGTTCACAAGCAAAGGTTTGTTAAAAACTGAGTTCAGTCTGATTGATGAGATTTGAGTTATGACTTGCCCCTAGCTTGGCCGCTGACTTGCTCGCGCCATTGGTAAATCTGCTGCCAAAGGGCGCTTTTAGCCTGCCAACCCACCAATAAATCAGCTAAAGGTTCTGATAGAAGCCATGCAGTGCGTGGTCTGACTTTATGACGACGTAAATCCCAAACAATCTGTTTACCCGTATGAGGCTCACAGTCAAAGTCACACTCTTCGCGTTTTACATCGATAAGCTTAAGCACGGCGTCGATAAGCGGCTCAGCTTCAGGTAACTCACCGTTTTCATCCCAAATCACTAAATAAGGTTTTACCTTAGTATCGCGCACTCGCCAAGTGGTCACATTCATGGCAGTTAAATAGGCTGATTTATTCATTAGGGTCAGTTTTATTCAATTAAATTATCGACTCACAATATGCCGCTAGAATAGCAGTTTTAGCACGTTATTGTTAGTGCAACACGGCTAAAGGAGATGGTATCAAGCCGATTATAGGATGGATAATTTCTGGAATATAACCTTTAAATACCAATCGACTTAACTCATTTCACATTGAATATCATAAGATTAGACTGAACACTCTAGCAAAACAACAGCAGGATGACGCCATGATTAACTTAGCTATCAAGCCAACAGAGGTGAAATCACCGCGAGTCTTAACCAAGCATTGACCGACAGCCTGTATCTTAAGACACACAGTTTTCACAGGTAAATCGAGCCAATGATGAAACGACTACGAAACTGCTTATCCAAGGTATTCAGCTAGATGAAAAAATGCCTGAATACAGCATAGCTTATTCATAAAATAATTGGCTAAATGGATTATTGTGCTAAGCAAACAAAAAGTCGCCAAACATGACTGCTTGGCGACTTTTGCCTTTAAAACAACATCACTCAGGTTTAGAAGCACTTAGGCTTAGAGGTACTTTATCCAAGCCTGAGTGCTATTTTTTTTATACTGGCTAAACCGTTTAACAGGATAATAGAGTCCGACGGCTAACAACGCTGCAATCAACCAAACCCAGCCGATACTATTGACTCCATAAAATTCACCATGATTAGCACCAAAGGTGAATTTCGCTAAGGTATAAAGCAATAACAGCACGTACAAATGCAAGATATAAAAAAACATCGGTACTGAGCCAAACACAGACAACCAATGGCCGACTCGCGCTAAACTCCCATCAGCTTTCCCGTCTGATGCAAAGTGCCGCTCAAACGCGACTAAGCAGAAAAACATCCCGCCTAAGGTCACCAGTAAAAAGCTTAACGATGGCGGGTATTTAGTTAAGTTAACGACCGACATTAAGGTTTCACCAAAATTCGACCCCGCCTGCCAAGGCAAGGTTTCACCATAAAGGTTAAACCCGCGTAGTACGGCAAAAAGTACCCAGCAGCTTATTCCTAACTTCAACAGTGTTTGCTGGCGCTGCGAGGCTTCAAGCGGGTTACCATTGGATTTTTGACTGAAAATTGGCCCAGCCACATAGCCCAGTAAAATCACCCCAATCCAAGGTAGCACGGGATAACTCACCTTAACCCTAAGCGCACCTTCGCTGATGAGATAGCCGCGATCGTGCAATATGGTCCACAGACTATAAGCCCACTCATTGGGTTGAAAGCCAATAGGCGTCAATAGATTATGGCCAAAAACAATCGCTAAGCCTAAAACAGCCATCCAAGGTCTAGGCAGTTTTATCAGCGCAGCGAGCGCTAGCATACTCAGACCAATCACCCAAATCACTTGTAACCAGAGGGTGTAATAGCTGACCATCCAAGAGAGGTTAGAGAAGTTAATCACTAAAATTTCCAGCGCGATTAAAAACAGTCCGCGTTTAATCAAAAACATACGTGCTGAACGTGGCTCGCCATGGCTACGATTGGCATAAAGCCATGCAGAAACCCCGGTTAAGAACACAAAAACCGGCGCACAAAAATGGGCGGCAAAGCGACTCAAAAAAAGCCCCCAAGAGGTCGAACTCAAATCCATAGGATCGCTCACCTGCATATGAAAGAAAAACCGCTCCCGTGCATGATCGAGCAACATGATCAACATCACTGCACCGCGCATCATATCGATACTATTGATACGGCTTCGGCCAAGCGTTGGACTCGATGCTTGTTTCGCAATATTGGCTGACAACGAAGGATTCGAACTGATATTAGAATTCATAACTGACACTCACCTTAATGCTACGTGGCTCACCCGGTACAGCCCAAAGTGCTGAATAACTGTTGGCGATATAATGCTCATCCAGTACGTTATCCAAATTCACCCCAAGGTTTAGATTATCGCTCAGGTGCGTATTGATAAATAACCCAAGCAGCTGATAAGCAGGTAATTGAAAACTGGGATCGGCGGAATCACCAAGGCGTGAGTCAATATAGCGCCAGCTCAAACCTAAGTGACCACCAATAGATAATCCGCTCAGATCCTGTTTCAGTAGCAAACTCGCCGTATGTTTTGGCACATTGACCAGAGGACTGCCTGCAGGAATTAGTTCGCCCCAGTCTGGATTCAAACTGTCATTTGCGGTACGTGTATTCAAATAAGCGTAGGATAATTTAGCCTGTAAAGAGTCCGTCAACTCGGCAGCGATATCAAGTTCAACGCCGCTACTTTTTGCCTCCCCTAAGGTGGCTGCAAAGCCAACATTGACAGGATCTGAGGTCAAAATATTGCTCTTTTGCGCATCGAACACCGCCAAGCTGCCATTCACCGCCAGATCATTTAGCCAAGTAAGATTAAACTTCATTCCTAGCTCAAGCGACTGACTCTCTTCAGCTTCGAAAGGCTTACCCGTGTAGTCGGTTCCAGAAAGCGGTAAAAAGCCTTCAGAATAGGAAGAATAAAAACTTAATTCATCAGACCATAAATATACTAAACCCACTTTTGGGCTAACTCGACTTTCAGTTTGCTTAGATAATGTATCATTGACAACTTCACCGATATCTTGCTGATAACGGTCGAATCTCAGCCCTAAATGCAGCTTCCATTTCTCAGTTAAATCCATTTGATCTTGCAGATAAGTCCCCCATGCCTTTTGGGTTTCATTATTCTCATACAACAAACTGACCTCGGGTTGAATCACACCATATTGAGGCTCAAAAATATCAATGGCATATTCACCTTTTCGGCCTCGGTGGCGGTACAGTCCCGTCTTCAAATCATAGTGATAGGCGTCAGCACCGAGCAGTAAATTGTGGCGAATAAAACCGGTATCCACATGACCACTTAACTCTAGACGCAGCGAGTTATCCTCGGATGCATAATCTCGGTATCTGTGCTGCCGGGTAAGCATGCGGCCATCATCAAATAGCGATTGGCGCCCCTTTGCTAACTCAGCATCAGAGGAAAAGCCCTTCAAGCTAGAATCGCGATAGTTATAGCCCGCGGTGAGTGACCAATCATCATTTAATTGATAGTCATAGGTTAGCTGGTGCCCAGTGGCATTGACCACAGTTGCGCCATCATTAGGTTCACCTAAATAACGTGAGAGTGGCACAGTATTGATATCGTTGTTGAGCACAATAATGCCGCGATCGAATAGCTGTTCTTGCTTGAGATATTCCATTTCATAAAGTAACGAGGCTTTATCAGAAATCTGCCAACGCACAGACGGCGTGATGATTTTTTTATCGCTGAACACATAATCGCGAAAACTATCGTGTTCCTGCCACGCACCGTTAATCCGAAATGCCACATTGTCGGTCAAGCCGGAAGTCACATCCCCCTCTAATCGATATTGATCGAAACTTCCCGCAGATGCTTTTAAATAACCACTGGTTTGATACTGAGGTTTCTTAGTCACAATATTGACTGTACCACCGGGTTCCGAGCGACCATAAAGCGCCGAACCAGGACCTTTTAAGATCTCGACATAGGCCACATTTGATAAATCCCTATGACCACTAAAACCTCGGCCACCATTAAAGCCATTAATTAAATAGCCCGATGGCATGTTTTCATTACCCGGAAAGCCGCGCAGGGAAAAGCTATCCCACAAACCGCCACCATTGTTTTGCCGCGCCACACTGGCGGAATAATCCAGCACATCTTGAAACCTTGTCAGTCCCGCATCTTTCATCAATTGCTCGTCTAACACACTTATCGCTTGCGGAAGTTCAGTTGCAGACACATTGCCACGATAGGCTTGGCGATAGTGGATACTTAAACGCTCAATCTCAGTGCCAAGAGCTGTATCTTGAGCAGTGTCGGTAGCAGTATCAACAGCACTAGCCGCATCACTCACTTGACGGCCTTCTACGGCCAGCAGCATTGAAACAGGATTGAGCACAAACAAGGCGCCCAGAAAAAGCGCAGCGCGCTTGGGAATATAAAAAGAGGTCATTTTCACTCCGAAAATAAACAGCATCGACGACTTAGCTAAGCCAAGACGCTCAAAGTTAATTAAGATATATCTAATAAAAAGTAACTTATGCTGTTATGGGCGGAGCACGACTATTGAAGAAACGACTAAAAGGTCGTTTAAAGGAAATGGCTTGGAACTCAACCGAGATATAACTCTGCTGAGCCAATTGAAAATGAAAGGGCGTACTGGTTATCGCATGTTGCAACTGGTGCTGATGTAAGCACAGCGAACAATGAGACTTAGGATCTTCATTGGCATGAGTAATACTGTGAACAGCAATGGCCACAGACAAAAGCACCAACATGGCGGCAAGCCATATTGCTAGGGTGCGTCTTGTTTGCATCACACTATTCAAACCATACTACCTCAACTCATTTGGCTGGCGATTGTATGTTAAACACAACTAAAGTTGCAAACCAATTTACCTAAGTCGCAGGCTTAAATGTTACAAGCGGGATTCGACAGTTTGTTGGAGGAAAATCACTCTAAGTACCTCATCACGAACATCATAGAGTCAGGTCGTTCCACCATGTGTTCGAGGATTCGAGCCTGACTCCACCATCAACAAGATAGCGAGGACATGTTTAAACTAAGGCTGCAACTGAGTCTCGCTCGACTAAGTTGGACAAAAAAAGGTGAGTATTACGGGACTCAGGCGTAGCATTTGACGCTAACTTAATCGCTAAATCTGTAGCATAATTGGCCATTGCCTCAATCGGGTAATGCATGGTCGTCAATCTTGGACGGCAAGCACGGGCAATCGATAAGTCATCAAAACCAATCACAGAGACATCTTCTGGCACCCGAATTCCCGCCGCAAATAACGCATGAATCGCGCCAATCGCCATTAAGTCGTTATAAGCTAAGATGGCCGTGAATGGTGTGCCTCTTGCGAGTAAGGCTTGTACAGCGGCTTCGCCACCTTCCATATTCGCGGTAGACTCTTCAATGGCATCCAAGGGCAACTTCATGTCCCGCAACAGCAGAGCTTGGCGTACCCCTAATATGCGTGACGCAGGATCGCGGTTTTGGTAAATACTGGTGATCACCGCAAAATCTTGATGGCCGCGGTCGAGTAAGTAGTTAGTCGCCTCTTGGGCACTGGTTACATTGTCGAGCCAAACGCAGCGATCGGCAATTTTAGGGATAAAGCGGTTGATGATCACAAGCCCGGGGATTTGTTCAGTAAGGCCTATTAAAGTCGACTCATCCGAATATTCGCTGTGGAGAATAATAGCATCACAGTTTTGGTCACGCAGGGATTCGATCGCATCGATTTCAGACTGAGTCTCATAAAGCGAATTACGCATAATCAAGCCATAACCACGCTCACGAGCAGCACGTTCTGCGCCGCAGGCCAAACTACTAAAAAAAGACATAGATAAATTCGGCGTGACGATACCAATCGTATTAGTACTGCGTTTGACAAGCGCTTTGGCGTTCGAATTTGGGCGATAGTTAAGTTGCTCTATCACCTTCTGCACTCGTGTACGACACTGGGCGCCAACCTTGCCCTGGCCGTTAACAACCCGTGATACAGTTGCAATTGAGACACCCGCCACTCTCGCGACATCTTTTATGGTAGCCAATTTATCCCCTTTAACCGGAAATCGTACTATGAATGAATTAACCTATCGGCCTTGTATCGAGACAAGATCATTAGGGCACCAAGGGTAAAAATAAAACTGCCAAAAGACAATAATAAACGCATAGCAAACAAAGTACTATCCGTTTGATTGCCCGCTAAACTGGCATCAAAACCGACTAAATTGAGTAACTCACCAGACCCTAGCATTGCCAACACTAAACTCATGCTGATCACTGTATGGTGACGACTGACTAAATAAGGACTGATATCTTGACCTGTATCGCGCCCCAGTTCAGTGAGCATATTGGGTATAATACAGGTCATCGCCGTCCAAATAGCGGCACCAATCACAGCATCAATCCACAAAGCCCAATAACCATATGGCGTATACACATACCATTTAAGTAAACAGCCAAAAACCGTAAATACGAGTACTCTTTGTAATGTTACCACAGCACCCCATTGTTTAACCCCATGGGCGAGTATGGGTAAATACAAGGCTCCCGCTATCGCATAGCCACTCGATAACGCACCTTTAAGCATTGAGCCTTCGGTCACGTCACCTGCAGACATAAAATATACCAGCAAGTAATAGTCAAAACTGATACAAATCCCCACAGCGCCAAACTGCAATGCCGAGATCCACAGTAATTGGTTAACCTGCCGGCGAGTATGCACGCTCAAGGTTGGCGCCATATCTGTTGCGATTTTCATCCGGCTATCGCCTAATCGCACTCGCTCAGGGGCGAATTGCCAAGCCACCAAAGTACATAAACTGCCGATTAAGCCTAAGCCCACCAGCCAGCCTATTATTCTCACACCACTAGTAGCATCAGTAAATAAAGTTAACTGAGTTAATGGAAATAACCAAAAGTACAACACCGCGGCAATCTTTTCAAACAAGGTAATACGACTAAATATCCCTTGCCCATCATCACTTATCAAGGCCAAACGAAAGGCCAATAGCTTCAAGGTGAGGATCAGTACTGTCATGGATAGGCTATAGCACAAACATAACATCACTAAGACAGCCCACTGCCAAGCCATAGGCCAATCTGCTGGGACCATCCACAATAGGCCAAATAACAAAGCGGTTACCCAACCACAGGTTAATATTATCCGCCGCTCGGTCCACACTTGTCGCTGCAACAGCGACATAATTCGTCCCGAAAGCATTGCACCACAAACGATAGGTAAACTCAGCAAAGCGCCTAAGAGTAAAGGGTCTAAGCCGCGCAGCATTTGATAATAGGGTAAGGCTAACGCCACAACCCCTTGCTGGGCGATAAACGCCGCAAAAAAGCCTGCACCAAGCACCCACTGAAGGTACTTTTTAGGAGCTAAATCTAGGCTTTGGCATACGGCATCACTCGCAGAATTATCTTGTTGCTGATGCCTGTAGCCCTTACTCGCGCGGCTTATCGATATAGCACTTACCTCTTAATTAAATTTATTTCAGACAAGACAATATTATGGCCTTTGTCCCGCGCCTTTATCTCATAATCCTTTGCCACAAACCCCAGCTGCACACCTTGTAATTTCCCCAGCGCCTCAGCGTCGAATCTATAGGGTTCAGAATGAGGATAATTCATCGGCATAAACATGGGATAAGCCTTTGTTAATACCGTCGGCATTGGCGATAAATCAGCTAATGGTATGCTAATAGACTGCCACCCAGCCTGCAATGTAACAACCGCGCCATAGGCTAGTCCATCCTCGTTTAACAGCGCAACAGACACATGTTCATTGGCTTGGTCTGCATAGATTCGCAGCTGAACGGTATTGTATCCCTTCAGGGAATGTTGAGAAAGCGCATTATCTTTGGCTGATGAGATACGTACGAGCATATTATCAGCTTCTGAACCTGTAGCAGATGTCAGCAGATTTGGGAGATAAAGTTGCAATCCAAGTCCTTGATCGCGCACGCCACTTTGGAAACGCCATTCACTACGGCCATTTTGTGGATAAATTAAGTTATCTCTATCGAGCGTGGCATTAAACAAGCTGACCGGAGTGCCTTTAGCACGCCACTCAAATTGATAAAAAGCTGCACCACTGCGCTTCACAAAATCCCATTCATTTGGATTTCCCTCAGCATGACCTGGAAAGCTTGTTTGATCAGCAGCTTGAGTCACCACAAAAGCATATTCAATCGCCCCAGTGCGCTGCCAGTTTTTGACATCAGTGAGGGTTTGGAGATAGAGACTGCCATGGGCTTGCATCGGATACACCTTAAACTCACTATCACCAAGATAGCGCACATAAAGCTCAACCTTATCTATCGCTTTTGCGTCTATCACACTGGTGCTAAAGGAGAGCGCATCCCCCTGATTCAGCGCCTGCACATTCTGGTGCACTAAGCCTAAGGTTTGATGCGGCATAGGCGGCAGATAATAATGGTCATCAACCTTGCCCTGCTTTGATGCAAGTAACGATTTATCCTTAGCGAGTAAATACTTGCCAGGCGTTAACTGCACTGTGCCTTTGCTGGCTTGTAGCGAAGCGCTATTACCTTGGTTGATACCTTGCAGCCAATAATGCTGGCCTAAATCCGACAGAGCCAGATTAAAATGTCGCGGGGCTTGATACAAACGGACGGCTTCACGTTTTAAGCTCGAATTCTGATGTGGATCAGATAACACTAAGGCATCGGGATACACTTCTAATTGCCATAAACCATCAGAGATCTTATCTAAAAAGTAGCTACCATTGCCGTCATAGTTAACAATCACAGAACTGCCAACGCCAGCGATATGCTCAAGCTTTTTAGGCGCTTGTGGCTTTTCATCTGTGTTATTACTGTAATAAAAACGCGCTGGCTGATTTAATACACTGACATCGTGGCCATAATCTAAGCTCACGTCAGCAAAGTAATTACTTTGCGGATAAGCACCGCCCTCAAAACCGCGAGGAACTTGTCTAAATACCTCACCGGCAATCAAAAAGCTGATGGCTTTTGACGGAGTGTAAAGTAGATTAAGAAAATGGGTATTGTAATCAGCATTGCTGCCCGCAATGACTGCCGGATCGTAGGCAAACTGAGTCGCCCATTGGAATCCAGCCTCGCGAAAACTGCGTGCCATTGCTGGATACATGACACTGGCAGTTATATCTGCGGCATCAAACTCATAAATCATTTTCGCCTTCGTCTTACAGGCCGCAATATCGGCGAAGGGATTGGTGTAATGGGCAACATTGACCAGAGTATTACTGTTAATCCGGCTCATTTTTACCAGCCCAGTCGGATACCACTGATAGGCAATTCCATCGATATTAGAATCGCATACCGCTTTTGCAAAGGCTGGGTTGTCGCCCTGCTCGCTAATGTTATAAAACAGCGGTTTCGTTACGCCACTGTCATGGCTCACCTTAATTAAACCATCGATATAGCTTTGACTCTGATAAACATCGCCATGGTGACTCGGCTCGTTAAACAATTCAAAGGCAATAATGTTGGCATCCTGACCATAGGTCACACCACTGTAACGATTCTTATGAGCAAAGAATTGTTTCAGATAAGTGTGCGTTGCCGTAATAGCCTTAGGCTCGGTATTCATCTGCGCTTTAGTAAAGCCATTAGCAAATCCTTGAGTCTCAGTATCCGGCGCAGGATAACCATTACCCCACCACGCAATCGGGGTAATAATGGCGCGAATACCATTAGCGGCAAGCTTATTCAGTAAATAATCCAGCAGTTCTAGATGAACATTATCGACTAAATTCCCTTTTACATCGGAAACTTCTCTGTCGAAGACATGCACACGATAGCCCGTCACCCCAAGACGCTTAAGATGCGCCACATCCATATCGATAGCGGCGTGCATGTCAACACCGCTATTAACCATAGCACGGTAGGTAAAGGCAAATGGCGCAGAGTAATTCACGCCAAAGTGACGCACTTCACTGCCATCGTCTAGGTACAACACTCCGTCTTCAACCTTCGCATCAGCCGCAAAAACACTCGCGCTCAATAACGGTAACAAAGGTGATAACGCAAGCACTGCTGCTAATTTGGTGAGTAATTTCATGCACAATTCCTTTTATTCTTCACTGTAGCCCGAAGGATTTTGACTTTGCCAACGCCAAGTATCCTGCATCATCTGGGTGAGATTGCGTTTAGCTTGCCAACCTAGCACAGTGCTGGCTTTATCGGCATTGGCCCAAAATGCAGCGAGATCGCCCGCGCGACGTGGCGCTATCTCATAGGGAACAGGCACACCACTCGCCTGTTCAAAGGCAGCGATAATGTCCAGCACTGACACACCTTGACCCGTTCCTAAGTTGAACGCTTCAATGCCACGCTGCAATGGATGGTCTGCCAACCAATTAAGCGCCGCCGTATGGCCTTCGGCTAAATCCATCACATGCAGATAATCCCGTAAACAGGTGCCATCTTGCGTTGGATAATCACCACCAAAGACACTTAAATGGGCGCGGCGACCCACTGCGACTTGGGCTAAATAAGGTAATAAATTATTCGGGATCCCCTTAGGATCTTCGCCTAAGTTACCGCTTTCGTGAGCACCGATAGGATTGAAATAACGTAGGGATACGCCCCTGAATTCAGGGTTAGCGGCCGCATAATCGGCCATAATGCGCTCGACCATCACCTTAGTCGCACCATAGGGGCTCGAAGGAGACCCTAGCGGCATTGACTCAAGATAAGGCACGATCGCCAGCTCACCATAGACTGTCGCCGATGAACTAAAAATAAAATCAGTGACTTGATGACGCTGCATGGCCTCAAGCAAACACACACTGCCGTGTACGTTGGTTTGATAATAAGCCAGCGGTTTTTGGGTTGATTCGCCAACCGCTTTAAGCGCGGCAAAATGGATCACCGCATCAAATTGATGCGCCTCAAACACCGCATCTAATGCTGCTTCATCGCGAATATCGCCACGGACAAACTCAATATGTTTGCCCGTCATCTCTTCAATTCGCGCTAACGGCACCTCACTGGCATTACACAAGTTATCAAACACCACCACTTGGTGGTCCTGTTGTAATAATGCCAAAACGGTATGCGAACCTATGTAACCTGCGCCACCTGTCACTAATACTTTCATCGTGTTACCACCAAGTTGTGTACAGCGCGATTAAAATAATCGCGATAATCGCAGTGTGTAGATTAAAGGATGGCGTGGTCGCAAAAGACACTTGGCTTAAATCCACAGTATTACTTGGCTGCGTTCTTGGGCGCAGTAAAGACACCAACACCCCGAGTCCTAAACACAAAAGGAACACCACGCTCATGCGATCCATAAAAGGCAATGTCGGCCAAGTAAACTTAAGTACAAATGACCCTACGGCGGAACCCAAAGCCGCCGCAATGGCGCCTGCCGGTGACGCTTTACGCCAGAACATGCCCATTAAGAAAATCACCACAATACCCGGCGTAAATACGCCAGTAAATTCCTGAATATATTGGAAGGCTTGGTCAAATTTACCCAGTAACGGCTCCGCCATGATCATCGCAATCACTAGGCTAACTAAGGTTGCCGCCCGGCCCACAAACACATAATGGGTTTGTGATTTAGCCGGTTTGAGATGACGATAGATATCCATAGTGAAAATGGTTGAAATGCTGTTAGTCATCGAGGCCAAAGACGAAACAATTGCCGCCACTAACGCCGCAAACACTAACCCCTTAATCCCAACTGGCATCAGCTCTATCATCGACGGATAAGCTTGATCGGGCGCAGAAAGATTGGGATATAAAACAACAGCGGCGATACCGGGCAACACCACAATAACCGGTACCACTAGCTTTAAGTAAGCCGCAAATGCCATGCCTTTTTGCGCTTCACGGATATCTTTAGCCGCCAATGCGCGTTGAATAATGTATTGGTTAAAGCCCCAATAACTTAAGTTCATGATCCACATGCCGCCCACCAGCACTGAAATGCCGGGTAAACTCATGTAAGCCGGATTATCACTGCTTAAGATCATGTCAAAATGCTCAGGTAGTTTCTCAGTCAACACACCAAAACCGGCTATCACACCCGCACCATCGGATACAGCATCTAAGGCCAAGTAACTTAAGATCAATCCACCAAACACCAATAACACGACTTGGATGATATCTGTGTAGGCAACGGCTTTTAAGCCACCATAAAGCGAGTATGCCGTTGAAAAAATGGCCAACATCATCATGCCTGTAAACCAATCGATTCCCGTGACCGTTTGAATCGCCAAACCACCGAGCCACAGCACAGCGGTTAAGTTTACAAACACATACACCGCAAGCCAGAATAGCGCCAACACTGTCTTTACTCGGCTATCGAAGCACTGCTCTAAGTACTGCGGCATAGTGAAAATCTTGTTTTTCAAAAAGATAGGCAACATGTACTTACCGACCAATAGTAAGGTAATGGCCGCCATCCATTCATAGGAGGCAATAGCCAAACCTATGGCATAACCTGAACCTGACATACCGATAATCTGTTCGGCTGAAATATTCGAGGCAATCAACGAGGCACCAATCGCCCACCAAGGTAAAGCTTTACTGGCGAGGAAGTAATCTTCAGTATTGCGCTCGTGATTTTTCTCTGAGCGTGAAATCCATAATGCAACCAACAACAAACCAATAGCGTAAATGGCTATGATGGCGATATCGAGTGTAGCGAGCTTCATATTCTGTACTCTTATTATTGTTTTATCTTATGTTAATGCGCTAAACGGCAACGAAGGCCCCATCGACCGCATGGCATAAATAGACATCGGCCTTAAGCCCTGTCGCCGCGTGATAGTCCTCGGCTAATGTGGCAAGCACGTTATCCACATGGCTACGTTCAGTTAGTGCCACTACACAACCGCCGAAACCGCCACCAGTCATACGGGCACCGCCATATTCACCAAGCTTGTCGGCCAACAAGGACACTAGAATATCTAACTGTGAAGTGGTGACTTCAAAGTCATTTTTCAGAGAATCATGTGACTCAGCCATTAATGTGCTGATCTGTGCCATATCGTGACGATTAAGTGCCGCTAACATGTCACAGGTGCGAAGACTTTCACTGATCACATGGTGGGCTCGGCGATAAAGTATCGGTTCTAGATCCGCTTTTGCGGCATTAAGCTCGGCTAAGGTCACATCACGTAATGAGGTTTTACCTAATAAGGCTGCAGCTTGTTCACACTGTTTACGGCGAGTATTGTATTCGCTATCAACTAAGCCACGCTTTACATTGGAATTGACTATGATGATGGCAAGATCTTCAGGCATACGAGCGTATTGAATGTCTAGACTACGACAATCAAGCAACATAGCGTTGTGCTGTTTACCCATGGCAGAAATCATCTGATCCATAATGCCGCAGTTGCATCCCACAAACTCGTTTTCGGCTTGCTGCCCCATCAAGGCTGCTTGTACGCCAGATAAAGGTAAATCATACAGTGCCGCCATGGTCTTTAAGGTCACCACTTCAAATGAAGCCGATGAACTTAATCCCGCGCCGCGTGGCACATTACCTTTGACCACTAAATCGGCACCACCAAAATCTGGTAATGCTTTAGCCAGTGCAATCAAACTGCCGCGGACATAGTTGCTCCACGACGAAACCTTATCAAAAGCGATATCATCGAGGGAAAAACTAATGCGTTCACCATCACAATCCAGCGCAACTACATTGATAGTGCGATCATTTCTTGCTTTACCTGCCATCCAAGTGCCAAAGTTAATCGCGGCGGGTAACACAAAACCACCGTTATAATCGGTATGGTCACCAATCAAATTCACACGACCTGGTGCATGGCTAATTTGTGTCGCAGCATAACCAAAGTGCTCTACAAATGTCTGCTCCAGCAGGGCGATAATGTCCGACTGAGCCACTGCTTGACTCATCGCATTGATATCATCATTGCTATTATGGGTTAGGTTCAACGTATCTTGATTCATGTTTAAGACTTCATTTTATAGTGAACGGGAGACAACTGACGTAGGCGCTCGGCGGCCTGCTCAGGGGTCAAATCTCGTTGGGCTTCGGCAAGCATTTCGTAGCCAACCATAAACTTACGCACAGATGCGCTACGCAGTAATGGCGGGAAGAAACTGGCATGTAAGCGCCATTCATCATGTGCTTCGCCATCGTATGGCGCACCATGCCATCCCATCGAATACGGGAAGGAACACTGGAACAGATTGTCATAGCGAATGGTAATTTGGCTCAAAATATCTGCCAAGCTGGCCTGCTGACTGGCGCTTAAATCTGTCATACGCTGAATTGCAAAACGTGGCAGTAGTAAAGTTTCAAATGGCCAAGCGGCCCAATAAGGCACAACCACTGCCCAATCTTCATTGCTCACCACCAAACGCTCACAGCTGACAACTTCTTGCTCCACATAATCGGCAAGCAAGGCTGTACCCTGTTGCTTGAAATACTCACTCTGACTTTGTTGCTTGCGCTCTATTAGTGTGGGCAGTTGGGTCTGGGCCCAAATTTGCCCATGGGGATGTGGATTGGAGCAGCCCATAACAGCGCCTTTATTCTCAAACACTTGCACCCAAACATAACGCTGGGATAAATCGGCACACTGACTCTGCCAAGTTTCAATCACTTTAATGATTGAATCAACTGAGAGCTCAGGTAGGGTTTTAGCATGATCGGGTGAGAAGCATATTACTCGACTCTCACCTTGTTCGGTACGCATGCAAAACAGTGGAGAATTTTGTTGAAATTTTGGCGTATCAGCTTTTAACGCAGCAAAGTCATTGGTGAAAACAAACGTATCTGTGTAGCTCGGATTAACCTCACCATTAATACGTGTGTTACCCGAACACAAAAAGCAGCTCGGATCGTGACTCGGCTTTGGCGCGTCATCGACAGCCTCAACTTGGCCTTGCCAAGGACGTTTTGCCCTATGGGGCGACACTAAAACCCATTCTCCCAGCAGCGGATTATAGCGGCGATGTGGGTGTTCAGTCGGATCAAATTCGGGGTTCATGATATTACTCAACTCATTCATGGTATTAGAATTTCAACTCTGCAGTTAAAGGTGTAACGGCATTTTCAAGGTTGAAACTTGCTCGCAAGTGCGCGCCTTTGGCGCCGTTATGTACTCGAACTAAAGCCGTAGCAACGCCTTTTTCAGTCACTATCGCTTCAGGGTTAAGTACCTCAATAGCGCTATCGGCTTCAAAGCTGACGACTTTGCCATTCATAGGAACTGTGGTGCCATTAGTATCAACTAATCTGACATTGACAAATAACACATCACTGCCAGTAGGATTAACAGGTACACCTGCGGTATCGAGTGAAATCTCAAGGGCGTGAATCGCTTCTGGGGTGCTAACACTGTGGGTTGCGACTAATTTATTGCCAATAAAAGCCTTCGTACTCAACTTTCCGGCCTCAAAACGTGGCAGATGAAAAGTAAAGGGTGGATGAGGCAGCTTGTCTGTATTCGCGCCGTTATCGGGCGTTTGACGGGCAATTAATTTGCCATTTAACCATAACTCGACGGCATCCGCGTTACTAAAAACCCGAACATTTGGCGAAGAGTCCGCTTGCCAATCTGAAGCGATATACACCATAGGTCCGGCATTGTATTGGGTTGACGTTAACGCCGGATCACGCTGACTTTGGAACAGGTAATAACTGAACTTAGGCTGACGATAAATACTCATAATGCCAGATGCTTCTAAGTCATTGGCATAGCCACGGTTATAGTCAAACATCACCCAATAACCATCAGCAAACGCTGGAGTGTGAAGATTATCGTTATGCGCTTCCTGTAGGTTCATCGCTTGTTGTAAAAGACGTTTCTCACCCGCACCGAGTAACTGACGACTGGTGCGTTCATCATCTTTTAAATCAGCCCATGACTGTTGGTTAAGACCCGCATTTTGCGCATAGTATTCCCAGTCACCGTACTCAGACACATTGTACGGCTGAATAGGTGTTTGATAATGCTGCATTCTATGTTGACGTGCTTGTAAATAGATATCGTATTGAGTCTGCCAACCTGCAGACATAGCACCAGGTAACTCCGCCTGAATAATACCTTTTAAATGCTCAATAAACGCCAGTGGCATCTCAGTTTCATTGAGCGAACATTCCCATGCTAATACGCTGGCATGATTGCGATCACGACGTATTAAATCTTTGCAAGATTGGTACGTTTGCTCAGCAAATGCTAGATCTGGAGAGTAATACTGCCAACCTAATATGTCATCAATCAGCACTAAACCTAATTCATCTGCAGCATCCATGAAAGCTGGTGAATGGGGATAGTGAGATAAACGGACATAATCAAATCCAGCCTCTTTAATTTTGATCGCATCCCGGTAATCAGCCTGATTTGAGGTGGCATAACCGACATGGGGATAATCTTGATGACGATTAACACCGCGTAAAAAATAGGGTTCACCATTAATCAGCAACTCATGCTTAGCATTAAAGGCGAACTCACGAATTCCAACGTTATTATTGCTTCGCTCAAGCAAGGTTTTACCTTGCCAAAGTTCAGTATTTAATTGATAAAGATTTGGATGAGTTGGATGCCACAGCTTTGGCTTTTTAACCGTTAGGCTCTGGTCAAAGACTTGCTGGCTATTGGCAGCTAAAGTGTAGCTTTGCGCTGTTGTTGCAACCGCTTTACCGTCGAACTCAAGCACCTGTTTTAAGGTGAAGTTAGCCGGTTTACTACCTTGATTACGGATATCGGTCTGAACGGCCACACTTGCCTTAGCCTTATTGTCTATCTTGCTCGAAATCAGTAAACCGCCACGATTAGGTAAATTAGTCAGCATCTCATCACTGACGTGCAGTGGCGCTTTAATGAATAAGTTAACCTCGCGGTATAAACCGCCATAGGTATTAAAGTCGAGTAATTGTAGCGGTTTAGGACCAGTTGTTGGATTATCGTTATTGTCTAACTCCACCCTTAACTGATTGTCAGCCCCGTAATTTACTGCAGTTGATATATCAATACTGAATGGCAGATAACCACCTAAATGCTCACCTATTGGCTTATCATTTAACCACACTCGAGTGGAGTTCATTGCGCCTTCGAAACGTAGGTAAAGACTTTGTCCTTGCCACGATTTAGGGGCATTGAATTGCTTTTGATACAGAGCAATACCCTGCCATTGGTCATTAACCAACAAAGGTTCAAGCTTAGGAGTATGGGGTAAACTCACCTTTTCCCATGCTTTAGCTTCAGGCTGAAACACGGTTGCGTGTGCGGGTGACTTTTGGAATTGCCAATCCTCGTTGAACGACAGTTTGATAGCAGTCTGCGCCTGTGGCGAAGCCTGCACTTGCACACTGGGGAAACACAGTAATACAATTGCAAACAACAACTTGAAATACATACCAAGGTACCTTATAAACGGAATAAACCAAAAACTAGAAATCCCGGTAGTGAAAAATGAACCAAGGCGCTCACATAAGTGAGCGCTTCAGTTATGGTCACATAGAGAGCGTAAAGCCCAACACGTAACGGCGACCCCACTCTGCATTTTCTGCTACACGGGTTTTATCGTTGTCCCAATAACTTGTTGACGCTTCGTTAGTCAGGTTTTGCCCCTGTAACATCACTTTAAAGTTATCAGTGAACTGATATGAAATACTCGCATCTACAGTAGCTTGGGCATCATATAAGGAGATTTCGCTTGGATCCCAGCTATTGATCCCAGTGTATTCACTACGGTAGTCATAGCCTACTCGTGCTTCAAACCCTTCCTTGTAATACCACAAGGTCACGTTACCGACATTTTTAGATAAGCCTGCTAAAGCATATGGATTATCCTGTGGTGTGAATTCTTCCACTTCTGAATCAGTGAAGGAATAGTTAGCGTAAATGCCTAAACCATCAAATGGTGCCGGTAAGAAATCAAAGCCCTGTTGGTATAAGACTTCAAACCCTTTAATTGCACCGCCATCGCCATTGACTGGGCCGCTATATTCATAGTCGACACCATCCAAGGTTTTAGTGCTGGTCGCAATACCAATATGGCTCTGCATGTCTTTATAGAATAAAGACACTGTCATAGCACCACTGTCAGAGAAGTAATACTCGTAGCCAAGATCTACCTGATTGGCAATATATGGATCTAGCTCAGGGTTACCACCAGAAGCGGTATTTGGCGTTACTGTAGTATCGATTGAAAAACCGGTACGCATTTCAATCAACGGAGGACGTGACATAGTACGTGCTAAGCCGAAGCGTATTTGTGAATCATCAGTTATATTAAACAACAAGTTAAGTGATGGCAGCACTTCTGTGTATTCATGATCAATACTCGCAGAACCTAAAGAGCCATCAAGCAATTGCTCATAACCTTCTGATGTTGAGCGAGTATTTACAACACGAACGCCAATATTGCCCGAATAAGGTGTATCGCCCCATTCACTGTTGATATTTAACATCACATAGGCAGCACTGTTCTTTTCAGTTAAATTCCAAGATGCGAGCTTATCGGCGCTGTTTTGCAATGCATAATCAGCACTACCAAGCCCACCAAACGCATCATGTGCGACTTTATCCCAATCCTTTAATGCGTAAAGGTTAGGCACCTTATAGCCACCACCAAGAGCATAGCTTGTGCCGTAATTAGTTAAGCCATTATCAGCAACAACGGCTTTCTGCCAGTCTATGACACGGTTTTCCTTCTCGCGATCTGAATAACGTATACCGAAGCTTAATTGTTGAAAAATTCCCCAATCGACATAACGCTCAAAGTCTACACGGGTATTCACCATTTGATCCGACAGGTCGCGGTCATTATCGCCGATCATACCAATATCTTGTTCTTCCCAAACACCGGGTGCCGTCTCAACCCATTCCATGGCCCCTAAGGTGTAATAATCTGGATTAGAGATGTCTATTGCACTTAACCCTTCCGCCGAATTATCATGCACTTCAGCGCTGAAACTATTACCATCGGCCACACTCCAACCTAAATCATAACTAGGGCCGTTGTAGCTAGAGATAATATCAACCCATACAGAATCGATTTGTGCTTTAGAAAAACCGACATCCGCTTTAATGCGCCATATATCGCCTTCCCATACCGCATTCAATCCTGTACTCAACAACTCGTTTTCTTGGAACCAAGTTGCGTTATGCACCTCATGGTTTGCATAGGCTAACCCGCCTCCAACAAGCTGTTCACTACCGTCGGCCTTTGTGATGATCTCGGGCTGAGCTGCAGAATTGTTATAATTCCAATTTTTACTGCTTTGATAATTTCCTAAGTCATTGAAGTACATTTGATCTTCACGTTCTTCAATTTTAAACTTTGAATAAAACAGATCGTATTTTAGCTTTAGTTTATCAGTCGCCTGCCACTCTAGGATCCCCATAGAGCCTAAGCGTTTATTGGTACCAACTTTATCACCTGACTGTGCGCCCCAAGGTGCAGACTCTTGGATACCATTATCGTTAATATCGCCTCTATCAGCGCCATTATTGTAATTCCAACTTTTAGTACCACGTTGTACTGAAGGCTGATCCTGATAAGCAATACCGAAGGCATAACCTAAGTTATCGGTAATGTTATCAACGATACTAAAGCTCAATTTAGAGCCATTGGTTTGCCCATCTGGCAATTCATCAGCCAGATCGTAGTACATACCATTAGCGCTTAATGTTACTTTACGTTCGCTTTGCGCTAATGGACTGACAAAATCCATATTCACTAAGCCAGAAATACCGCCTTCAACATTACTGGCCGTTGGACTTTTATACACTTGAACCGAATTAATCAATTCAGCAGGAAATTGTTCGTAGCGCACATCACGACTTGGCTCACCACTAACAATCTCACGGCCATTCAAAGTGGCCATATTTAACCGAGGCCCCATACCACGAATTGAAATACGACTTGCGTTACCACGATCGCGATCGGCAGCCACCCCAGGCAGACGAGCAAGAGCGTCAGTAATAGTCACATCAGGCATATTGCCAAGATCATCGGTAGAAATTGTTTCGACTGTTTGTGATGAAGTACGTTTGCTAAACAGCGATTGTTTTAGAGTTGAGGCAAACCCCCTAACTTGTATTACCTCAACTTTTTCTTCGGCAGTAGCTGTAGCAGCAACCTCTGTTGTTTCTTTTTTAGTATCATCTTCCGCAGCAAAAGCATGAGTTACATAGCATAAAGGGAGCAATGCAACTGCGACTTTACTGAGTTTGAATATATTATTTTTCATTATCTTATCCATTCTCTTAACATTTATTTTTATAGAGTAGAGAGCGCGACAACCATTTTGTTAACTAGATGTATCCATCTAGCAGATATTTTATAACATCAAGGGTAAACGTTTTCCACAAAAATTTGCACGATTACGGGTAAAAAAAGGGTAAAACTATGTTTTTAAATGGATTAAAATTTATTGTAAATTAAGAGGATTTGCGTATTTTGCTCTAATATCGGGCATTAACCCAATGGAGTGCATCAAGATAGCGCAAATGAACTAAAAGAAATAAAGGGAAAAGGAACTAAATAGTGTTATAGAAAAGATTTACTCACCGAGTAATATAGGAAGAGTTAACTTGCTCAATCTTAAAAGGATAAATTGAATATTGCAGACTGAAATCAGAGTGCGGATTTGCCAGGAAAAAATAGCAACGGAAAAGACAAAGGCCTAGCATTTCTGCTAGGCCTTCTAAATTTGGCAGGGGTGGCAGGACTCGAACCCGCAACCATCGGTTTTGGAGACCGCTGTTCTACCAATTGGAACTACACCCCTGTTGACGAGGGGCATTATGCTAAACCCCCTTCCAAAGGTAAAGTACTTTTTCAAATAAAGTGCTCAATTGCAGTTTTTTCACACAAGTAAGCCGTTCAAAAGCATTTATGAGTAGCTTATGCTTTTACAGGATGCCAGTGGACATTGATTAATTTCGATTGTGATATGGCTAAGTTGCGAAAACTTACTTTCAAGTTGTTGCTTTAATTGCACAGCATCAATGTCACTATGGACTAGTAACGAGACAATCGCAGCATAATGTTCAGCGCTTACCTTCCAAATATGAAGATCAGTAACAATAACGCCATCATGCTCGAGGAAGTGTTTTATTCGTGACTTCTTGTCCAACCCGATTGAATTATCAAGCAAGATTGGACTCGTTTGCT
>NZ_JACJER010000067.1:0-26931 GCF_014164185.1 Shewanella sp. SG44-6
CCACCCATTACCACTAACTCACAACGATTAGGTTTGTTAAGTAGCTTTAATACCGATTGCGGATCTTGGCGACGACTGACCGCCAAACGTAAATTCTCAGGTTCATCACCGGTTAATTGTTTACTGGTAATACGGATCTCATTTTTACCATCTCGCTTATAAGCACCTAAGCCCGCAATAGCGTAATAGCACACTTTAGTCATCGGCACATAGACCACTCCCATGATAGGTCGGTTATGTTCCACCAAAGCAATAATGACAGAAAAATCACCACTTCCAGCAATAAATTCGCCAGTGCCATCTAATGGATCAACTAACCAATAGCGCTTCCACGTTTCGCGGACACTCAAAGGAATATCAGCGGCTTCTTCACTTAGGATGGGGATATCAGGCGTTAGCTCAGCTAACTTACGACAAATAAGATCGTGGGCAGCTAAATCTGCAGACGTTACAGGGGTATTGTCTGACTTAGTTTCGCGTTTAAAGTTACCTTTGAGATAAATTTCGCGAATCGTTTGCCCAGCTTCCGTTGCAATGTCTATGACTTGCTCGATTACATCTTCTGGCTTCATTACTACTCCAATTGCTGGATTCGATAAGGATGACCTGACAAGGACACCTATAAACAAGGCTATCGCCTACTGTATGTATGGTTATATGCAGAATTAATACACCAAATGAATTGACTCATTAGTTAGCAAAATTCACCCTCAACTATTTTCATCGGTAAGGTTATGCATTGATATATTCAAATATTGCTGAGTTAAAAAAAGTGCGCTCACACTGCGAGACTCTGAAAAGTCGACATTATCGAGTAATAGCTGCCAATCAGATAGTGGCCAAGGGATCACGTCAATCGGTTCAGGTTCATCACCTTCTAAACGACTAGGATACAATTTTTCAGCAACAAAAATATGCATTTTGCTGGAAAAGTAGCCTGGCGCAAGCGATAGCTCTTTTAGATGGGTTAATTGATAACTGCCAAAACCAATTTCTTCTTGAAGCTCACGATTGGCGGCTTCAACTGCCGTTTCACCGGGATCGATCAACCCTTTAGGAAAGCCTAGTTCATAATTATCAGTGCCGGCGGCATATTCGCTAGCTAATAATAAATTACCTTGATGAATAGGCACAATCATCACAGCACCTCTGCTACCCCCTTTCATTCTTTCATATTGACGTTCTACGCCATTAGAAAACTTAAGGTGTACCTGCTCAATTTGAAACAGTCGGCTTTTGGCAACAATTTCGGTATGCAGGATTTCCGGCTTTTTATGCCGCTGTGTCATTGAAGCCTCGTCAAATGATGTCGTTTTCACAAGCTTCAATCTTATACCAAACACAAAAATAATGTGACCTGTTTTTATCGGCAGAAAATATCTTAAACAGCGATAAATGGTGATGATATAAGCTGATAACGACTCAAAACAGAGAGAGAATAACGACATAAAAAATATCCTCTTATCTAAGCATTAGAAATAACATGCTGATAAGAGGATATAAAAACCACTAAAAATTAGAACTGATAGCGAAGATTGAATTGATAGCTCAATATATCGTTAGGTGCCAAAGCGATATAATCCATCCCTAAACCTGCAGACCAGTTGCGAGTAAATTGATAATCTAAATGCATACCTGTGTACCAATCTGTGCCGTCAAACTAATGCACACCCGCAAAGTTTAGCGCTTAAGTTAATCCATACCAACTTAGACCAAGGTTTAGACCTGATGCTGTCTAGCCATGAAAGCGGTTATCCCAAAGAACACCCGCAATTTTGGCAATATGCATTTGATAAATTTAACTTAAATCCATCGCGGTGTTTATTTATTGATGACAGTGAAGTGATTTTAGCTGCATCGAAAAAAGCAGGCGTGGGTTATCAACTCGGAATTAGCAATCCAGACAGCCAGAAACCTCATATTGATTTTAATGACTTTCCTGCGATTACTGATTACCAATTATTATCATCGGCACTTTTATTGCTGTAGCCCGCGATAACATTGAATCATCACCATATAAAAGCAGAGTTCTCTCAAAGTCGGTTTATAAACCAAATGTATAGATGACTTATCATTGATATAAAAAAACGCCTTGATAGTGATATCAAGACGTGAGTTTTTCATTACTCAAAACATTATAAACCAGGCACAACACCTTGATAGTTTATAGGATAATATCCTTGGCTATCTTGTCGGCCCAAGAATGATAACGCTTCACGTAAATCTTTAGGTTGGGCATCTGTCGGTTTAATTTTAGCACTGACTTTAACCAAGTTTGATTCGCCTAAAATAGCGCTCCCAGTTAAGCCTAATACGTTTTGGGTTTCATCTGTGGCTATTTTTAACTGGCCATCAAGACAACTCAATCCTAATGAGATGTTACCCAAAGGGTAAACACCATATTGATTTTTAACGTTGGTGTTATTTAAAAATAATTTACCGCTTAATTGCTCACACCATGGCTTACCTTGCTCTAAGATTTCAACCATTAAGCTTACATCGCCATCAATTTGGGTTTTAAATGGTAAACGAGCGCCTGCGAGTAAAAAACTATCCGGCAGGTCAAAACGAATATTGTTTGCTCTCAGTCCAGAAAATGACCAACTAATACTGCCTTTACCGCTCACTGGCGTAGCACGATTGCCGATTTTAAAATCAATATCAGCTTTACCAACTAATAATCCCCAAGGACTTAATTGCCAACTGACTTGCTCTATCTGGCGCTGGTCGATGGTAACTAAAGACGCTTGCCCTTGCCAAAGACTACCTTCTGCACCACTGATGGCAACATTATTGGGTAACGGAGCAATACTGACTAACCAGTTTGCTGGTAAATAAACCAATAAAAACACTAGGTAAATAATGACGCCAATGACTATTTTTGAAAATAAACTCACAAAGAACCCTTACTGAGAAAGCTGAATACGTCTTACTTTTACAAAGCCAGCAACGTCTGATTCCGTTAAATCAACACTGTCTAACGTTAACCCTTTTTGCTCGACTAAGTCATGTAAGTAACCCAGTAGCGCATCAAATGGTACATCATCCATCCATAGCTGGATCTTATCGCCTTGCGGCTGCATACGCGTGATCTCTAATTTATATAATCCAGCGGTTTGATTAACAATGGAACTTAAACTTCCGCGAACTTTCGCTTGTGCACCCGCTTGTTTCAGACCAGCAATTTTATTGGCCGTTTGTTTTACATAATTTAACGTTTGTTGAGCGGCGCTATTATTGCGCTCTGCTGTTTCTTGGGCATTGGAAATCGGTGTCCAAATGCCCCAATAAAAAATACCGATCACCAGTATTGCGGCACAAAAACCAACCAGCTGTTGCTCTCTAATGGCTAAACTTTGCCACCAACTACGCATATTTTCCATGTTATTTAATCCTTAACGTCAGCGTACTGGTAACGCTTTCTTCGTTACTGTTCATGGCTCCACCTTCGAGGAGGTAGTCTTTCATGACAATCTCTTTAAACTTATCGATTTGAGCATAATTTTTTGCAGTCACTTGCATCCGTAATTCATTACGATTGGCCTCATAACGCAAAGTATTGGGTTTTAATTCTGGCACCTTGCTAAATGCAGGCTTTAATCCATCTAGCATTTCAAAAAATACTGCACCACCGCCTTGGCCTTGCATGCTGCGCAATTCACTGCCCATTTGTGAGCGCATATTAACGATACGATTAACCCCAGGGACAGATTGTTTAAAAAGCATTTCGCTTTGAGCTTCTATCTCAGCGGTATGTTTATTAAGTTGATGAATAGCTAAACCTTTATTCGTCAATGCTAAAACAATCGCCACCACCACCACAATCGCAGTATTTTTCCAGGTTAATAGCTGTTTGCTGTACTCACTCTTAGGTTTATAAATGCCACTTAATAAGTTCATTGGCGCATTTAAGATGCCCTTGGCTAATATCATCATGGGTAAATCTAAAGGCTTGGCTTCAACTGTAACGCCAACAAAATCAATATCATCACTATAACCCGCTACCAAAAGAGGATCTGCATCGGTGTGGTTTAGCATCGTTTGAGCTAATAACTGCGGTAATGCAAATTCAGCCCATGCTTTAGGTACGCTAACACCGCCGCCTTCTGAAGTTCTGATTAAATATTCACTACCAACACTCATTGCTGCCCAACGACATTGATCTAACGGTAATGCTAAACAATCTGGCACGATGCGTTTCACTTTCAAGCCTGCATCATACAACCATTGAAGCCATGTTTGCATTTGCTCATGCGCAACCGCAGCCACATTGAGTAGTTCACCTTCACGAGGGCCCACCACAAAGTGCATGTTATCGACATTAGTCGCTAATGATTCTTCAAGCATGTAAGGCAATGCCTTTAATGCTTGGCGTTGACCTTTTTCGGGTAACATAATTTGTGTCAATGTCATGTTGGCCGCAGGCACAAGTACATCAACAGGACGATTACCCGCGCGATCAGCTAAAGTGCTGAGACTTGCAGCATCAGATAACTCACCAGAAGCGATAATTTCTTGCTCTTGTTCAGACCATACCAGCCATGAACATGGGTGTTCTGATGTTTTTCCTAACCGGATAAATAGCCGTTCAGACACTGTTATTCTCCACCGATCTCAATACGTATTGTTACGCAATGAATTTGTTATTATTGTTGACCACCGTACTGCCTAGTGAGCACATCTAAATCTTTACCATTGCTCTTAAGTACGCTTTCCATTCTAAATATTGCATTATCGACTTTGGCGCCAGCTTTTAATAAAAAATACTTGCTATCGACCACAAAACTCGACTTTACGTTCGCTTCTGATTTGATGCCACTCAGAGACGAACTTTCCCAAAAGTCATCAATTTTTTCATATCCATCAGCTGGGCGATTATTAATAATATTTTCAGCTTCACTGACTGAAATTTGATTTTCTAACATCCCGGCGAGTAAAGCGGCTTGCTCAACTTTAATGGTGTTCACATTCAATAACTGGGTATCTTCGCCCGGTATTGCACACACATAAGGCAAAATGTTCAGATAAACATTTTGGCTAAAGCCCATTACAGCACGTAGCTCACTTCGATGTTGCATCAAGGTATTGGCTGCACGATATGGCACGTTACGCGACTCATATTCGGCATCCTCAGCCCCGTATGGGCCAGATAACGTATCTTCGTCAATATAGTCTTTTAGAGTATACGTCAGCTGCTCTGCACCAAACTCATCGACACCTAAACTGATCAGTAACGATTGGAACTGTTTAGCGGCTACGGTCATTTTGGGCTGACCATTGTCATTCTCTTTTGATGCTTGCCCAACAGCATTAATGTTAAAACATGCCCGCATATCTTGTATTTCACCGACGATTTCACCATATTCAGCCGGAAATGCCACATTCGCTAGCGCCCAGTACTGTTGTAAATGTACTGTACCTTCTGAATCTTCAAAATCTTGCTTGAGCACTTTCATCGCCAACTCTTCGGCAGAAAGCGCATACCAATAGGCCTGATCATATTGGGCTAAATTAAGCGTTCGGCGCATAGAAAGCTGATTACGACTGGTAATATTGGTCGCGATAATCACTACCATAGCCACAATCAACATAACCACGATGAGCGCCACACCACGCTGCTTTTGGCCACCCATTATGAGTTTTTCCCATTATCTATTTTAGGATCAGTTTCGCTATTATTGTCTTCTTTATTATTTGAATCGTTAGGATCGTCTTTATCAGACTTAATCGCTGGTGCACCTTTGGGCAATAAAAATCGACGCTGGATTTTACCTAAACCTTCTAATTCTATTTCCATCGCAATCCCTTTTGGCATTACGCTTCCATCAACTTGTTTCTGCCATTTATCATCAATATAAAATGAATACTCAATTGATAACACATGATCAATGACCACACTTTTTAGTGGCTCTGCACCCGATACGGGTTCAGGATAAGGATAATACCAGCGCTCTAGACGACCATTTTGAACCACATAGGCAACCGACTGTAAACTGCCTCTGGGTAACATGCCATCAGGGTTTAACCAGCCTAAACGGTAAAATACCAATGCTTGGGTTTCTGAGTCGAGAATATTGTCACCAACTTGGAAAAATCGATTGTTACGTTCGCCTTCAAATGATCGCGGTGTACGCGCCACCATTTGGCCCAGATCACGTTCTAGCGCGCCAAAACCTTGCTGTAATGACTTAAGTCGAGTCGCAAACCCTTGGGTCACTTCATCATTTTTCATCACCGCCGACAATACCGAGTTAGCCGCAATCCCCAGCATGGCAAATATCGCAATCGCAATAAGCATTTCCAGTAACGTAAAGCCGCTTGAATGCTTAGGCTTTGTTATGTACATAACTACTCACCTGGGCAACAACACGCTTAAATTTATCATCGTCACTGACGCTAATACGGATCATCCTGAACTTATCATCTGTCGTTTTAATCACTTCTTGACGCCAATACCATTCACGGCCTGCAAGTTCTGACTGACCGGTTTTTTGGCCAATGTCTGGAAAAGTACCTGGTAATCGCACATCAACCATTTGGTTGCTGGCCACCCATTGGGCTAACGTACGCTCTTCTAAAATGGGCATATTCGCCATTTGTTCACCCAAACTTTTGGTGACCGATACTGCTGCAATAGAAAACACTGCTAGGGCAACAATAACTTCAAGTAATGTCATACCACGGTTTCGAGTCGATAAACGCTTATTACTTAGGTTTAGCGGGCGTCGATATGCTGTGAATTTACTCATCTACACGCCCTAATGTTAAGCGGCCTAACGCATCACCAACAACCAGCACATTAACGGGCTGAAGGTCATCATTAACCGTATTAAAACCTAGCTCAAAGGGGGTCATCTCACCGCTGGGAAATAATAAAATTTGCGGTTCAGGGTGTTTCTTTTTTTCTTCTTCGCTCGGTTCATCGATAAAAGGTTCATCAAACCACGACTCATCTTGCTCGTCTTCTTGAACTAATGGCATGCCATCAATAACCACATCTAAGGTAATACCGGCCTCCATTTTTTTAGCCGATAACAGCCGGTCTTGATCAACAGGCATCCATTTGCCTTCTTTGTAGAACACAAACTGATATTGATCTTCGTCAATCACAATCCCAATAAACTGGCCACTTAATACACTTTCATCTAGCACCATCTCGGTGGCAGACATAAAACGTTGCGCCTGTTTTTTGAGCATTTGTTCCGGCCCAGCAACACTAATCGATAAGGTTACCGCTGAGGCAACCAAACCCATTAGCAATGCCACAATTAACACTTCTAATAAAGTGAAACCGGCTTGACGATGTTGAGCCATTTTATTGAAAATCTTGTAAATTCCAGCTTCCGATATCATCTTCAGAACCTGGCTGTCCGTCTGGGCCAGCACTGAAAATATCAATTTTGCCATTTTCACCAGGGCTTAAAAGTAAATAGTCATTGCGCCATGGATCTTGTGGTAAACGCTTAACATAGCCACCTTCGCGGAAATTACGCGGCTCTGGCGACGAGCTAGGCTTTTGCACTAAAGCATCAAGCCCTTGCTCTGTTGTTGGGTAAATACTGTTATCTAACTTGTACATATCCAATGCATTTTCTAGCGCAACAATATCTGACACCGCTTTTTGTTGATCTGCTTTATCTTTGTTCCCCATCAAATTCGGCACAACCATTGACGCTAAAATACCTAAAATAACAATCACCACCATTACTTCGAGTAAGGTGAAACCACGTTGTTTATTATTATGTTGCATTGATTACTTCCTCTAAAAATTGTCTATATATTCATGCGTAAAATCGGTGTTAAGCTTGGTTTACCCAAGCAAGGTCAAGGTTAGTCCTAGCCGCTGATCAAGTTGTTTAACTCTAAAATAGGCTGCAGAATAGCCATTACAATAAATAATACAACCGATGCCATACTCACGACTAGCATGGGTTCAAACACCCCCAAAGCAATGTTGACGTTAGACTCAAACTCTCGGTCTTGGTTATCAGCAGCCCGTTCAAGCATATTCTCTAATTGACCACTTTTTTCCCCTGACGCAATCATGTACAACATCATTGCAGGGAATAGCTTAGTATTAGTCAACGCAGCCCCCAAACTAGTTCCTTCGCGGACTCGCGCCGTCGCCTCATCAACGGCGGCACGCACTTTGACATTCTGTAATACTTCGCTGGCAATACGCATACCATCAAGTAACGGCACTGAGCTTGCTGACAAAATACTTAATGTACGCGCAAAACGTGCGGTATTTAATCCTTTACTGACTTTACCAATAACGGGCATTTGCAATAAGGCGGTGTCGTATTTCATTCGCAGTTGCGGATTAGTCAGCATACGCTGAAACACAATCATACAACCGAAGAGAATCAGTACCACCACCACGCCCCAATGCTGCACAAAATCCGATGCGAGTATTAAAAACTGGGTCGTGCCAGGTAACTCTTGGCCCATATGTTCAAATTGGCCAACAACCTTAGGTACTACAGCCGCCAATAACACGGCTATCACGCCAATGGCGACCACAGTCAATACGATGGGATATATCATGGCTTGTGTTAGCTTTGTTTTGAGCTGTTGACGGCGTTCGGTGTAATCAGCTAAACGATTAAGTACCACTTCTAGATGGCCTGATTTCTCACCGGATGCCACCATTGCACGGTATAAATCATCAAACACATGCGGAAATTCAGCCATTGAGTCAGCTAAGGTGTAACCCTCAACCACTCGAGATCGCACCGCCATAATCATGCTGCCTAAACGATCTTTTTCAGACTGTTGTCCAACCGCTTTTAGTGCTTCTTCAATCGGTAAGCCCGCAGCTACCAGTGTCGCAATTTGGCGCGTGATCAGGGCCAGTTCGGCAACAGATATACGTTTTTTAAACACGTTCGCGAGATTAAACCCACCACGCTGTGAGCGAGCTTCTTTCTCGTTAACCGGCAGAAGTTCCAGTGGCATAAGACGCTGCTCACGCAGCTGGCTTCTTGCATGGCGTGCCGTATCAGCTTCAATCACACCTTTTTGTTGTTTGCCTTTGCTATCAAGGGCTTTGTATTCAAACGCCGCCATTGATTACTCCTCGCGTGTCACTCGCAATACTTCTTCTAGGGTGGTCACACCGGAGAGTACTTTACTCATACCGTCATGGCGGATACTTGGAATCGATTTACGCACATATTTTTCAATGGCTAATTCGCCCCTGCCGCCATGAATTAACTCGCGGACATTGTCATCAACGATAAGTAGCTCATGAATACCGGTTCGACCTCGATAACCATTTTGGCCACAAGCCTTACACCCTTTAGCGCGATAAATAATACGGGTGTCGTTCGCAGTAATACCCAGTAACTCACGTTCACGCTCATCTGGCTCATGTGCTTCTTTACACTGTGGGCATAATGTACGAATTAGACGCTGAGCGAGTACGCCAAGCAAACTAGATGACACTAGAAAGGGTTCTACCCCCATATCTTGCAAACGGGTAATAGCCCCTGATGCGGTATTGGTATGTAAAGTTGAAATCACTAAGTGACCGGTTAATGATGCTTGCACCGCAATTTGCGCGGTTTCTAAATCACGAATTTCACCAATCATCACCACATCGGGATCTTGACGTAAAATTGCGCGTAATCCTCGAGCAAAAGTCATGTCGACCTTAGTATTGACCTGAGTTTGACCAACGCCCTCTAATTCATATTCAATCGGATCTTCAACCGTTAAAATATTAGTATCTTTAGAATTAATTTCCGTTAACCCGGCATACAAGGTAGTACTTTTACCAGAACCGGTAGGCCCTGTAACAAGAATAATTCCGTGAGGTTTACGAATTAGTTCATCGAATTTTTCACGAATGCCTGGTGTCATACCCAGTTGTTGTAAGTCTAAGTTACCGGTATTTTTGTCCAGTAAACGCATTACTACGCGCTCACCATGACTCGATGGCATAGTTGATACCCGCACATCGACAGCACGACCAGCAATACGCAGTGAAATACGTCCATCTTGTGGGAGGCGTTTTTCGGCAATATCTAAGCGCGCCATCACTTTAATCCGCGACACCAACAAAGATGACAACTTACGATTTGGCTTTAATACTTCTTTCAACACACCATCAATACGGAAACGAACAATTAATTGTTTCTCATAGGTTTCGATGTGAATGTCTGAGGCTTCTTCTTTAATGGCTTCAGACAATAACGCATTAATTAATTTAATAATTGGTGCGTCATCATCGCCTTCAAGCAAATCTTCGGTTTGCGGTAATTCTTCGGCCAGAGTGAATAAGTCCATCTCGTTACCGATATCTTCCATAAGCTGTTGAGCTTCAGAGGAGTTAGCTTGATATGCTTGAGTTAATTTAGCCTCAAACTTAGCCACTTCTAGCTTAATCAACGGTAACTCAACACCCGCATAGCGCCGTACTTCTAGCATGGCACTGAGCGGCGTTTTATCAGTATAAAAAAGACAAAGCTGATCGTTATCTTTCGCTAACACTAATTGAAAGCGATGTGAAAAGGCGAACGGCAAACGTTCTTTACTGTTGGAATGAAAAACCCCATCACCTTCGACCACTTCCATGGCAACGTCACTAGATACTTGGGCTAATGGCTCAGTTATCACGCTATCAGTCATTGTTTTGAGCCTTGTCCTTTTGCATGCTTTCATCGATGGTACGTAAAGCGGGATCTGAATCACGCATATCAGTACTCAATCCTTTGCCGCTTTTATAGCGATCAAGCATGTCGTTGACGTCGTCCGGTATATAATTTTCTTGGTTCCACTCATCTAATACAGGTACTTGAGTATTTGGCATTAAGTTAATACCACGCGCTTGTTGTTCCATCTGCAATGCTCTGAAGTAATTATATTTGCGCCCGGCAATACCTTCCATTGTAATGCCATCACGGATAATAGTGGGCTTGATGAAAATCATCAGATTCTTTTTGGTTTTCTTGCTAGAAGAAGACTTAAATAAATGACCAATAAAAGGAATATCACCAAGAATTGGAACTTTTTGAATACTTTCTTGAACTTCTTCGTTAATTAAACCGCCCAAGACGACAATTTGGCCTGAATCTGCCATGACAGTAGTGGTTAAACGGCGTGTAGAGAAACTGATGTCTACGCCAGTGTTACCATTAACACCCGACACTTCTTGTTCGATAGTTAATTTAACCGATGAACCTTCGTTAATTTGCGGTACGACTTTCAGCTTAACCCCCACTTCCTTTCGCTCTACCGTTTGGAAAGGGTTGTCATTATTAGAGCTTGAGGTTGAACCGGTAATAATGGGCACTTCATCACCAACTATAAACGACGCCTCTTGGTTATCGAGCGTAGTAATCGACGGTGTGGCTAATACGTTTGAATTAGTATCACTTGAAACGGCTTGGATTAACGCGGCAAAGTTACCTGTCGTCACGCCCCAGGCCATACCATTGACTTTACCGAGTGCTTGCGCGATCAACGTAAAGTCGCCTTCAGAGGTTGGATTAGTGGTAGTAACTGGATTGCCATTACCATCAATAGTCGTCACGCTAGTGCCATCGGTTTTACGTGCAGCCCAGACCCCAGCACCCACTTCACCAATCGTTGGACCGATATTGTTAAACTGAGTCAGCCCGCCCGCTTCGCTACCCCATTGCACGCCAAAACCAACGTTGTCGCCTTCGGCTATTTCAACAATAATGGCTTCAACGAGCACTTGCGCACGGCGAATATCAAGCTGATTAATCACACTTTCAATAGTACGCAGTTGATCGGGCTCAGCACTAATCACCAAAGAGTTAGTGTCACTGTGGGCCATAATATTGATATCACTACGACGCTTACTTGAGTTGCCTTGGGCACTAGCGCCCTCTTTATTGTCTTGTAAATTTTGTGCAAAACCAGTTAATACTTCAACTAAGTCTTCTGCCTTGGCGTAACGTAAATAACGTACTTTGGTGTTACCGGTACTCGCTTGTTCGGCATCGAGACGCTTAATCAGTTCAATCACACGCTGGCGGCTTTTCTCATCGCCGCTGACAATCACCGCATTCATGCGTTCATCCGCGACCACTTTAGGTGCTTGACCTGGAAGTTGTGATTGATTAGCACTGGAACGATAAAGAGTATCTACAATTCGAACTATCTCACCTGCAGAGGCATAGTCTAATGCCACTACTTGCACATCTGTATCGCCTTGCTTATCGACTCTACGAACAATTTCTACCAGCTTGTTGACTACCGCTGCACGGCCAGAAATCATTAGTACATTTGATTGGTCATAGTTGACGACGTTACCGCCACCAGCATTATCATTTAACTGTCGAAGTAATGGTGCGAGCTGCTTAGCTTCAGAATTGTATAAAGGCACGATACGGGTAACCATTTCATCGCCGACACCTGGAGCTTTGTCATCGGCAACCCGAATAGCAGCCATTTTGGCATCTTTATCTTTAATCACTTTAATGACATGGTTTTCCATTTCAACCACGGCATAACCATACACTTGAAGTACGTTAAGGAAGAATTGGTAATATTGATCATCATTGAGTAAATCGTAACTGCGGACATTGATTTTGCCACGTACGGTTGGATCTACAATAATGGTTTTATTGAGGTTTTTACCGACAATATTAATAAACTCTTGAATGTCAGTGCCCTTAAAATTGGCGGCATATTGTTCCGACCAAGCACTTGGTGCTGCTATCATCGCAGCTCCCATCAGCATTCCAGCAATAATCTTATGTCGGATCCCTTTATTATTCATTCTACTCAATCCTCTAACGCCAAATTATTCTGGCAAACTAAACATGATTTCGACCAACTGCCCTTCACGCTCAACCATGACAGCCATTTCGGTGAGCTCAGGCAATTGTGCCATCACTTCTAATGCCTGACCCATATCGGTCAGATCAAATCCATTTATTGATTTGGCTAAATCATTAGCCTGAAAACCCGCTTGCTTAAACAATGCGACGTCTTTGCCAGGGTTTAAACGGTAACCCGCTAATTCATCACCATTACGTACCGGTGAAATAGCTAAAAAGTCTGTAATTTTACTGGGGTCTGCTAGCAACTCGTCACGAGAATTAGACAGATCTTCAGAAAAACGTTCATTATCGCGACGATCAACTCGAGTGACCTGTTGATCAACTTTAGCTTGTTGTAACTGGGTGTTTGCCGCACCTTGTGTGGTGTATTGAAGCCCATCAAGCATTAAGGTTTCATAACGGCCACTGTTACTGATAATGATCCTGTCAGCATAAACCTCTTTTAAAGAAGCCGAAGTCCCTTTAATTTTATCGCCTAAGCTATACGTTTCTTGTTGACCACTTGATTCAATGACGGCTAAGCCTTGAGCTTCCTCGGTGGATGCAACAACTCCCGTCAATTGAATTGACAAGTTTGTTTTAGGTGCATCTGTTATTTGCTCTACGACTTCAACTTTAGGCTTGTCGTTGTTATTGTCTAAGCGGCCAAAAAGAAATAGGTCACGCACACCGGCAAGCTCAATACGCTTTGCAGTGCCCGCAGAGATGGGGGATGGTTGCCACACCGCAGATTGCGATGATACTGGCATCAACTTCCATGTGATTTGTGCTGCGAGTAGCAACACAATGATCAATCCCAGCCAAAATACAATCATACTCAATCGTTTATGCGGTATTTTTGCTGCGTTGGTGATCAGTTTATCTAATAAATCCATATGTTATTGGACCCTCTATACGCCTTGGTACAGGTCTCTGTTCTAATTGTTAATAAAATTCGTTAAATATATGTGAAGTCGTCATGCTAACTCACACAGGATAAAGCGACAACCCCAGAGCATATCGATTGGCGAATCTCCATCAAATATGCTAACTTTGCGACCATAAAAGAGCCATAATATTGCCCTCTATTACGATAATACACACATTGTATGGCAGTTAGGTTACTCAGTCTGTGAAATCATCCCTGTTTTGGAGGTCATTTGACTCAAACTCAGCCCGAAAAAAGCGTTATTCGGCTCGACAAATGGTTATGGGCGGCACGTTTTTATAAAACCCGCGCTATCGCAAAAGACATGATCAATGGCGGTAAAGTACATTACAACGGCCAACGGACTAAATCCAGTAAGAATGCAGAAGTCGGTGCAAAAATCCGTCTTCGTCAAGGTAATGATGATAAAGAGGTTTTTGTCATCCAATTATCTGGTCATAGACAAAGCGCCAATGTAGCGCAAACCCTATACGAAGAAACACCAGAAAGCATCAGTAAACGGATTATAAACGCTGAAGCAAGACGGTTAAATATATTGAACAATCCGGCCCCAGATCATAAACCGGATAAAAAACAAAGACGACAGATTATGCGCTTTAAAGACTACTAAGCGCCCAAAGAGTAAGAGAATACAAATGAACAACGATATTTTACATCGCTACATTTTTGATAACGTCGATGTGCGTGGCGAAATAGTCCAATTAGAAAATAGCTACCAAGAAGTGCTTTCTGCACATACTTATCCCGTGGCAATAGAGCATCTAATTGGTGAGTTAATGGCGGCAACATCATTACTGACCGCCACCATTAAATTTAATGGCGATATTAGCGTGCAGTTACAAGGCGATGGCCCGGTTTCTTTAGCGGTAATTAATGGTAACAATAAGCAAGTTTTACGTGGTGTTGCCCGTTGGAATGATGATATTGCAGATGATGCGAGCCTGCAGGAAATGTTTGGTAAAGGCTACATGGTGATCACCTTAACACCTGATGAAGGTGAACGTTATCAAGGTATCGTATCACTAGACCATGTCAATCTAGCCGCATGTTTAGAAGAATATTTTAATCAATCAGAGCAATTACCAACTCAAATTCAGTTATTTGCTAACGGCAAACAAGCTGCAGGTATGCTGCTGCAAGTATTGCCATCGAAGTCAGATCAAACGGATGATTTTGAACATTTAGCAGCATTGACCGCTACAATTAAAGCAGAAGAGCTATTCACACTGGATGCTGAACAGGTATTACATCGCTTGTATCATCAAGAAGAAGTACGTTTATTTGACCCTGTTGATGTTACCTTTAAATGTAGCTGTTCATATGAACGCAGTGGCGCTGCTATCAAGACCTTATCACAACATGAAGTTGAGGCCATTTTGGCTGAAGATGGCAAAATCGAAATGGATTGCGAATACTGCACAGCAAAATACGCTTTTGACGCAATAGATATTGCCGCACTATATTCGGGCAGCCATAGCAGTCAGTCAAAACAGTAATTCATACCGTTACAACCTACGTAACCCATTACAAAAAAGCGCGCAATGCGCTTTTTTTGCCTTAAAAATCACTAAAAACCCCCTCAAAACAAAATAACTTTCAAAAATATTACCAAACTGTTCGTTACCAAAACATTAACTTGCGTTACAATCCCTGACATTAGCTTATAGCCTCCGCGCAAAAAATAATATCAAGCTAAGTTTGAACACCTAACCCCAATAGCGATTCACTGCGAAACACGACCTAAAAGACATGGAGATCAACACTATGGCGGATGTATCTAACCGCGTTCACCTTAACCCTACGACAGCACAGCTGGTAGAAATAGCGCTTCTTCGTGGAGAAGGTCAGCTCACCGCGAATGGTGCCTTAGTGGCCAAAACAGGAGAAAGAACAGGTCGCTCGCCTAATGACCGTTTTATTGTCAAAGAGGCAAATACAGAAGCGGATATTGAATGGGGCAAAGTAAACCGTCCATTTGAAGCGGGTAAATTCGATGCATTATGGGGCCGTGTAGAAGCTTACCTTGCAGACAAAGAGTTATTTACGTCTGAACTTGAAGTCGGCGCTGATGATGATCATTATATTCCAGTGCGTGTAACCACTGAATATGCTTGGCATCAGCTGTTTGCTCGTAACTTATTCATCGCGCCAGAAAGCTTTAATCGTGGCAACAAAGACACATGGCAAATTATCAATGCACCTGGGTTTGTGTGTGAACCTGATCGTGATGGCACCCATTCTGACGCGGCGGTTATTCTTAACTTTGCCGAGAGAAAAGTGCTGCTTGCGGGCTTAAAATACGCTGGCGAAATGAAGAAGTCGATGTTCTCAGTACAGAACTTCTTATTACCTGCTAAAGGTGTATTACCAATGCATTGCTCGGCCAATGTTGGCCATGATGGTGATACCACATTATTTTTCGGTTTATCGGGTACAGGTAAGACAACCCTATCCGCTGATCCAAAACGCTTCTTAATTGGTGATGATGAACACGGCTGGGCTCCGGGTGGCGTGTTTAATATCGAAGGTGGTTGTTATGCTAAATGTATCGACCTGAGCCAGAAAAATGAACCAGTGATTTGGGATGCGATTCGTTTTGGAACTGTGTTGGAAAACGTCGTACTGAATGAACAGCGAGTGCCTGACTATAAAGACACTAGCCTGACCGAAAACAGTCGTGCAGCCTATCCTTTAGAGCATATCGCTCAGCGTAAAGAAGATAATCGTGGTGCCGAACCTCATGCCGTTGTGTTTTTAACCTGTGATGTCTCAGGTGTATTACCGCCAGTGTCAGTGTTAAGCAAAGAGCAAGCAGCGTATCACTTCTTATCGGGTTATACCGCAAAAGTGGGCTCAACAGAAATGGGCTCAACATCGGCTATCCAGTCAACGTTCTCAACATGCTTTGGTGCACCATTCTTCCCACGTCCTGCAGGTGTGTATGCCGAGCTGCTAATGAAACGCATTGAGTCATTTGGTAGTCAAGTTTACCTTGTTAACACCGGCTGGACAGGTGGTCCACACGGTGTAGGCAAACGTTTTGATATTCCAACCACTCGCGCCATTGTTGACGCGATTGTAAGTGGTGAATTAAAAGATGTTGCCACAGTGCATATCGATAAACTCAACCTAAATGTACCTGTTAGTGTATCGGGTGTAGATACCGCTTTACTCAACCCAGTTAATACATGGGAAAATAAAGCTGACTATGACAAATACGCACAACAACTAGCACAAGAGTTCAGTGACAACTTTGCTAAATATAAAGTGTCTGAAGCAATCAAAAATGCTGGCCCAAACGTCTAAATAAGCCAGCAAGAATTCGCAATTAACATAATGCGATGTCATGCCTAAAATCCCAACTTCGGTTGGGATTTTTTATCTGTAAAATTACAGCATAAAGCCACTGAAACTGTTGATAGGCAATGCTATGATGTTATTACCGTTATTATGTCAACACCATCACCATTTACAGGGATATTCATGCGCCGCTTTTTGCTTGCAAGTTTAATGGTTAGTCCGTTACTGATTTGTTCTTCTTTCACTCATGCTGATGATGCTGCATCTTCGACGCCCATAGTCGCAACAGAGCACACTGCACATTTTGAAAACGACAATATACTGCCGCCAATTCACCCTTGGTCTGGTGCAAGTGAAACCTTGTTATTAAGTGCAGATCAGCCATGGATCACTCCATTTGAGCAAAACGGTTACGTTTCTAGCCCGAACTATCATGATACGGTGCAATGGTTAAACAAACTCGTCGACAGCAGCGATGTATTACAACTGGTTAGTATCGGCAAAAGTCCCCAAGGCCGAGATATATGGATGATTGTTGCGTCGCAAGATGGAGCATCAACTGCGCAAGCATTGAGTGATAATGGTAAAGCGACCGTGCTAGTGCAAGCGGGCATTCATGCTGGCGAAATTGACGGGAAAGATGCTGGGATGATGTTATTGCGTGATATCAGTCATAACCACAAACGCGAGTTACTTGAAAACGTTAACTTACTGTTTATCCCTATTTTCAGTGTTGATGCTCACGAGCGCAGCAGCAAATTTAACCGCGTTAATCAGCGTGGACCTGTGAACATGGGTTGGCGTACTACGGCTAAAAACCTTAATTTAAACCGTGATTATGCCAAAGCTGATGCACTGGAAATGCAGCACCTTATTCGCACTATTAATATTTGGCAGCCAGATTTATACATAGATGTCCATGTTACCGATGGCATTGACTACCAATATGATGTCACCTTTGGCTACAACCTCGCTCAAGGTTACAGCCCGAGCATTTTTAAATGGCTAGAGACTATTTATCGTCCAGAGGTAGAACAAGCCTTAACAGAACAAGGCCACATACCTGGTCCATTAGTTTTTGCTAACGACAATACCGACATGAGTAAAGGTATATCACTTTGGAACCCTAGCCCACGATTCTCCAATGGCTATGGCGATGCCCGTCATTTACCCACCATTTTAATTGAAAACCATAGCCTTAAGCCCTACAAGCAACGCGTACTTGGCACCTATGTCATGCTTGAACAAACCCTTAAAACAGTGGCCCAAAATAGCACTAAGCTAAAATCTGCCATCAATGAAGATAAATACCGAAATCCAAGCAAGTTAACACTAAGCTGGGAAAACCAAACATTAGCACAAGGGCGAGACTTTAAAGGTATTGATTACCGTATTGAGCAAAGCCCAATCAGTGGCGACAAAGTAGTACGCTGGACAGGTGAACCTAAGTTATATAAAAACTTACCGCTTGTGGCTAATACCAAACCGATTGTGACAGTGACGCGTCCTGTGGCGTATTATATTCCACCACAGTGGGCTGATGTGATTGATCGTCTCGCTTTACACGGCATCAGAATGACGCGTCTTAATCAAGTCACCACAGTAACCGCACAGCAATATCAATTCAACGAGCCCATGTTTTCTAGTGCTGATTACGAAGGCCATCAAACAGTCACCGCCAACACGACCATTCACAAAGTTACTACTGATCTTCCTGCTGGTACTGTGCGTATTCTAACCGACCAGCCTTTGGGTGATTTAGCCATGCTGCTGCTCGAGCCACAAGCCGAGGATTCACTTTTTTACTGGGGATTTTTTAATCCTATTTTCACCCGCACCGAATACATTGAAGATTATGCGGTTGAACCTTTAGCGGCAAAAATGTTACAAGAGAATCCCGGCCTACAAGCTGAATTCAATCTCGCACTAAAGAACCCTGATTTTGCCAAAGACAGTGAAGCAAGACTCCGTTGGTTTTATGAACGCAGCCCATATTATGATAACCAATACATGAAATATCCTGTGTTAAGGGTATCTAAGTAATCTGCTCGTCACTCTACAAGCATGTTATCGCTGGTAGAGTGACGCCCTAGTCGCTGATGCTGTTCAATTAACACTAACTTTTGCTGGCGAGACAGTTTTTTAATCGCACTTTCGCGTTTTGATGCCTCACTTCGATCCGCTAAGGATTCTTGGTAAACCAGGGTTAACGGGCCTTTACCTTTTAAATATTTAGCCGCTTTTGGACTGCCTGTTTGATGCTCAGCAAAGCGGCGCGCAATGTCCGTGGTAATACCTGTATATAAATGTGAATTTGCACAGCGAATAATGTACAAGTACCAACCAGCATTGGCGTTATTTTTCGGCATAAAATTTAAAACCTTAAGTGTGATCATAAAACGCTTGTGCCATCATGGCATACTAAGCCCCATGAAAATGCAAACACCTATTTTTTCAGCCAAAATACGCTATCTCGTATTTTAGCATTTCATTAAGGAAGTTCTGATGTCTAGTAATCAAGACCCTTGCGCTCAACCAACATTGCTGCATCCCGATCAAGCGATTGAGCAACTTTTAGCTCAAGTTGAAGCAACTCAAGATACCGAAATGGTAACATTAACCCAAGCTATCGACAGGGTTCTTGCCGAAGATCTGTCCTCAAGTATTGATTTACCCCCTTTTGATAACTCTTCTATGGACGGTTATGCATTTCGGTTTGCAGACTTAACGACATCACAAGATAAAACAACTTTCACATTAGTGGGTAGCTCTTTTGCAGGCCACCCATTCAGTGGCAAAGTGCTACCTAATAGTTGTATCCGCATTATGACCGGTGCTCCTATTCCCCCAGGTTTTGATACCGTACAAATGCAAGAAAAAACTCAAGCAAACCAAAACCAGATTAGTATTGAACATCCACATCGCTTAGGCGCCAATGTGCGCTGTCGCGGTGAAGAACTGCTGGCTGGTACAAAAGTATTACACCGTGGTGTCATTATCCGCGCGGCAGAAATGGGGGTACTCGCCACCATTGGTATCAGCCAAGTAAGGGTGACACGCAAATTAAAAGTGGCCTTCTTTTCCACTGGCGATGAACTACGCCCGGTGGGAAGCGAATTGGCGCCAGGACAGATTTATGATTCTAACCGCTATTCAATCCAAGGCTTACTGAGTAAAAGTAATGTTGAATGGATTGATTTGGGCGTAATAGCCGACAATAAAGAAGCGATTCGCGGAGCATTTAAAGAAGCGGCTAGCCAAGCGGATATGGTGCTCACATCAGGCGGTGTCTCTGTTGGTGACGCTGATTTTACTAAACAAATCTTATCTGAAGAAGGAAAAATCACCTTTTGGAAACTGGCCATTAAACCAGGAAAACCATTTGCTTTCGGTAAAATAGATAATGCTATTTTCTGTGGTTTACCCGGTAACCCGGTCTCTTCGATGGTGACTTTTTATAAGCTCGTATTACCTATTTTGAAAAAGATGCAGGGACTCAAACCGGTTACGCCTTTATTTTGCCAAGCCAAGTTACTGACGGATATACGTAAACATCCTGGCAGAGTCGAATACCAACGCGGCATACTCAGTCGCAATGAAGCGGGCGAGCTTGAAGTGGCCATCACAGGTGGCCAAGGATCGGGTATGCTGACATCAATGAGCTTAGCTAATTGCTTTGTAATATTAGATCAATTCCAAGGCGACACATCTAAGGGTGTCCAAGTGACTGTAGAGCCTTTTAATAACGTGTTGTGTTAGGAATATTATGGACTCACTTGAGCAAGAAATACTGACCGACACTGAAATGCTGCGTTATAGCCGGCAGATTTCGATTAAAGCTATCGATATAGATGGCCAAGAAAAACTTAAACTTGCCAAGGTGTTAATTATTGGCGCTGGCGGTTTAGGTTGTGCTGCAAGCCAATATCTTGCTGTGGCGGGGGTTGGTGAAATCACCTTAGTTGATTTTGATACGGTGGAGCTTTCAAATCTACAACGCCAAGTATTACACCATGACGCCAATATTGGTCAGCCGAAAGTGGCGTCTGCCAAACAGGCATTGATGCAGCTAAACCCATTGATTACTCTCAATACCATTAATGCGCAATTAGATGATAATGAGATAAATGCCTCGGTAAGCCAGCACAGCTTAATTCTTGACTGCACCGACAACATGCTTGTTCGAGAACAGCTCAACAAAAGTTGTTTTGAGCACAAAGTCCCCTTAGTATCTGCTGCTGCAATCAGAATGGAAGGCACGGTAACCGTCTTTGACTACCGAGAAGATAGCCCGTGTTATCAGTGTTTTAGCGCTTTATTTGGCGAGCAGCAATTAACCTGCGTCGAAGCGGGTATTCTTGCTCCAGTGGTTGGCATGATAGGCTGCATTCAAGCAACTGAAGCGATAAAAGTCATCACAGGTATCGGTCAAGCGTTAACTGGGAAGTTGCTAATGATAGATGCCATGACCATGGAATTTAGACAAATGCGCTTGCCTAAACAACCCCAGTGTAAAATCTGTGGTGTACATGCGTAAGTGAAACGACATCGCGAGTTCATGATACAGATGCTACTGGATAGTATCTGTATCACTTGATTCACTGTCAGCTAAACCTACTGTTGGCGCGGCTATCAATTGCGCTTGCATAAGCTTTTCGCGATCGGCTTTGGCAATATAAGGAGATTTATTGGCTGCATGGAGTTTAGCATTGGCCTTCTTGGCTTTAGCTTTCAGGGTTTGATTAATTTTCTTTTTACGATTCATGTTGGTCACTTAATAGCATTTCTACCAAGCAATTATAATCTTAAAATGATTGAAACCCTATCGATTCCAACTTATCAGCGACTCAGCGGCATCATATACTAGCCTTTACTCTTGTAATACTACCCACAAAGCATGAATAAGCCCGGGGACAAAAAAGAAAATACATAATAGGATATTAATTAATAAATCCTTGCCCATACCTTTTTTGAGCAATACCGCCACAGGTGGAAGCAAAATCGCAATAATCACTAGTAATAATTTATTAGTATCCATTTTCGTTGCCTTATTTAAATTGATTAATTTAGCTATAACTATTATAAAAAGAGTATACGATACAAGTTGTTAACTAGAATAATTATCCTATTATTTTGTTTGTATATTGATATTGCATCATGGAACCGTCTTCTTCCCGATAGTAATGAGTCATATGGAAAATAGCCAGAGTATTGTTTTTGTACAATTTTTCAGCTTAATTGCGCTTAGCTGTGCAATAGCTTGGACATTGCTTGCCACTCTATTACGCATAGCACCCAAAGCCAGTTGGTGCTTCGCTGCGGCTAACACTTTCACTGTTATCGGCATTTTACTTTACACTCAACGCACTGAAGCAATTAACTATTTATACTGGTTTGTTGCTGACATGACAATACTCTTGGGATTTGCTCTGGTGCGTTGGGGCTGCCAATACTTATTTAAACAAGCTTTATCCTACCGTTTTGATCTAATATTGCTGACAACTGCGGCACTATTAATGCTGTTAGTACCTCCCTCAGTGATCTATGCCGTTTACTTAGTCATTGTGATGAGCATGACTGCAGCTATCTTCATTTCCCTCAGTGGTATTGATAATTTTCGGGCAGTAAAAAAACACTTACCGCTTTATTATGCCGCCTTACTTAACGTGCCCTTTTTTACTATTGGTTTATTATTTATCATCCGAGCAATTGTTTTGTTATTTTCTCCACAACAACTTGCGCATATTTCTGCCGCCGACAAACTTAACTCACCCTTAGTATTATGGAGCTATATCATACTGTTATTATTAACTAATCTAGTATTATTTGGTAATGCTCTGGCTCGATTAGTGTTCAAAGTGGCGCGGTTAGCTAACAAGGATCAATTAACCGGCTTATGGAATAGGCATGCATTACTGGACAAACTCAAGCAGGTTGATGCCTTGTGGTTACGAAATGATTTAGCTTATAGCTTAATGGTACTCGACTTAGACCATTTCAAACGTATCAATGATACATATGGACATTTAGCCGGTGATAAAGTGCTCAAGCACACAGCTGAAACGTTACAAAACACACTGCGTAAAATCGATTTTATTTGTCGTTATGGTGGTGAGGAGTTTCTCATCATACTGCCGTTAACTGATAAAAAAGAGGCTCAAATTGTGGCCGAAAAGATACAACAAAAAATCAAAGAAAGCGTCATCGTGTGGCAAAAAAAACACATCAGCACCACCCTCAGTATTGGTTATGCGACCTGTAAAACTCACCTCAGTATTGAACAACTATTACAGCTAGCTGATGATGCTATGTATCTCGCAAAAAGTAGGGGGCGTAATACGATTTGTTCGCTTGACTCGATAGAGCAAGCCAGTGAAATAATCTCCACAACCCGGCAATAGTCAGTACGAGCCCTTTTGCAGATTTAGTTCACACTAGCGCAGGCGCATGAAATGGCTTTACGATGTCAGCAAGAACTTGCAGAACTGGTAATTGATACTGGTGAAGAGAGGCTTAGTATAACGGCAAGCATTGGTTGCGCTATTGTCCCCCCAAAAACCCCATTAAGCACATTTTAGCTCAAGCCGACAAAGCCATGTATGATGCAAAAAAAGCCGGCCGCAACTGTATTGCAACAGCAGGTTAGATAAACCTCAACTTGGGTAATAGAAATGCACCGATATTCTTATTAATAGAAAAAACTATCACTTACTTGGCCAAGACAAATCACTCGGCGATTGCCACTGATTACCAATAAGTTGTTGGCATTGAGGCAATAGAAAGTGTTCTCCGAATGATGGCACATGTTGGAAAACATAAGTCTTATCTAGATAACTAAAATGCAAACTGTACGCATGCAAATAGCACCTATCACTGAGCTCATTACCATAAAGTTGATCGCCTAAAATAGGCACGCCAATACTGGCTAAAGCCACTCGTAATTGATGAGTTTTACCACTGAGCGGTTTGAGCAAGTACAGCCGTATTCCTTGGGCAATGCTCTGACTAAAAAACTGTGTAACTGCGGGGTTATCAGTGGTTCGCAGTAATTTATACATGCTGCGACGCGACTTAGCCATATCGCCAATAATCCAACCTTGCTTCTTTTTAGGCTTACCACAGGCAATGGCTAAATAATATTTTTGTACTTGATGCTGAGTAAACATCTGAGTGAATACATTGGCCGCTTGTGGCGATTTAGCCACAATCAATAAACCAGATGTAGGCGTATCGAGGCGATGAACCGGATAAAGCTTATAGCCTAAATCAGCCTCAGCCTGAGCAATCACTCCAGCAGTGCCATCTTGGCTGTGAAAATGGACATTGGCAGACTTACTGATAATAATAAAATCTGTTTGATCACTGAGCAGTTGATACATAAATTATCCAACCAGGATTAAATGCCGAGTGCACTATTATTTAAAGTGAATACTCACCAGCAAACCCGGATTATTATCGTGTAGTGAAATGGTCGCTTTATGGCGCGATAGAATGGCCTTCACCATCGACAAACCTAACCCAGTGCCTTTGTAATGACGACTAGGGTCTAAACGGACTAAGCGATCAAATACTCGCTCTTTATCTTCGTCAATAATACCCGGGCCATTGTCGCTAATTTGAATATGCTTCCCCTGTTGGATAATGCTAATTGTTGCACCGTCTGGGGAATACTTGATCGCGTTATCAACCAGATTAAACAAGGCTTGGAACAGCAAATACTTGTCGCCATTAACCTGAATATCATCTTCTAAGCTGATTTTCAGCACTTGGTCGCGACTCTCGGCAATCACTTCCGCCATTTCGAATAAATCTTGACAGATTTGCTGCAAACTCACAGGCTGTAAATCTAGCATTTGCTGGCCTTCTTCGATGCGAGTTAACGATAACATGGCATCAAATGTTCCCAAGCAGTGATCTAACTCTTCGAGTAACTCGGCGGTGGCATCAGCAAGTTCAGCGGTAGGTTTTTGCGATAATAGCTCAATCCCGATACGTAAGTGTGACAACGGGGTTCGTAAATCATGGGCAATATTATCGGTTACACCCCGAACCGCACGCAAGTTTTGCTCTAATGTGTCGAGCACCAAATTAAATTGCCGCGCAAGCATATCAAACTCATCTTGGCTTTCACTTACCGGCAAGCGCGTCTCATAGTGTCCAGCTTCAATTTGTTCACTTAAGCGGTTGTATTCGACCAGTCGTCTAAGAATGGCTTTTGAGAATATATACCCTAATGCCAGTGTCAGTCCTAAGGTAAATGCCACCGCCCAGAAAGCAGCATTAATGAATTTCTCAATTAGTGCCGCTAACTGATCAGTTCGCGTCGCAATAAGGACTGGACCATAACGGGTAATAACTAGGCCACCGGTGAGAATATGCAGCTTATCTGGACCGCCGGTAAAAATAGGGAAATCTCTGGTTTCAGGCAGTTGCGGCATGTTTTCAGGTAAAAAAGTCAGTGCGCCGACCATATCAACGCTGTTGCGCCAGGCAATCAAGGCTGTTTTGGGATCGGCAGCACGAATTTGAGCAGCAAAACTACGGCGATTGACTGTTAAAGCCAACTGCTGATAACGTTGCATTTCTGCAGCAAGATGTTTATCTACCTGATTTTGTTGCTCAATCACTAGCTGTCGATAGAGACTAAGCACCAACATAACAATCAATATTGTTACTAATGTAGAGAAGATCAGCGTGATCCGCCACGCACTACTTTGGTAAGGCTTAATGCCTTTTGCAAAGGCGATATCCAGCCCCTCTTACGGTTTCAATTAGCTCACCATGCCCAAGCTCTTCAAACTTGCGACGTAACTTGGCAATGTGCACATCAATCACGTTAGTACGAGGATCAAAATGGTAATCCCATACTGCTTCAAATAGTAATGTGCGGCTAATGACTTGATTAGGATGCTCCATTAGATATTTAAGTAATTGGAATTCTTTGGGTTGTAGCATTAACTCGCTGTCATCAAGGGTAACTTTACGGGTTAATAACTCCATTTTTAGACTACCCACTTCAATATCAGTGGCAGCAGGTTCAACCACATTACGTTGAGCAAGTTTTTCCGCACGCACTAATAGCTCTGCAAACGCAAATGGCTTAGTCATGTAGTCATCACCACCGGCACGTAAACCTTTTACGCGTTCATCAACATGGCTCAAGGCCGATAGAATAAGTACCGGTGTCTTGTTGCCACTGGTACGCAGAGCTGATAATAACGTTAAGCCATCTAACTTAGGCAACATACGGTCGAGGATCAATAAATCATATTGATTATGTTTGGCTAACGTCAGACCTTCCTGACCATCCGTCGCACTGTCGACTTGATATTTCTGAGCAGTAAATCCATCAGCTACATACTTTAATGTAGTAGCATCATCTTCAACCAGTAAAATACGCATAGTCATAGAGTCTTTAATCCCATTTGAGCAGAGGTAGAGGACGTAGAGTTTCAATATCGAAAGCAATGGTACTTCTACTATCTTGATTGAGTAATTTTAATTCGAGATAACTAATTGATAAATCGTGGTCCAATTCTGCCTTTGTTAAATATCCTTGCTGATTTTCTATCGCAAGAGTCACTAATTCTGAAAACTTCATATGTTTAGCTTCGAGCATTTTAGCAGCATTAACTTGACCAGTATCATCACTTGCGTAGGCAGACGATTTTTCAGTTAATAATATACCGTCTAAGGCACGATATTCGTATTTATTGATTCGGTGGGTTTCTACGTTAACCATAGAAATTTTATATACCAGCAAGCCTTCCTCAACGTCAACATCAAAGTCACAAATTGTACCTTGATCTTGTTGTTCTAATTGCTCCATGACAGAAATGGGCTTTAAAAAGTTACCATTTATCAATAAGGAATGCATAGATGGGG
>NZ_JACJER010000068.1:0-26449 GCF_014164185.1 Shewanella sp. SG44-6
CATACCGTTTTATCCTTCCCCGAAAAATCATTAAATCAAAAGTTTGATCACGATCACAATTTGAAATTCAATCACTCACTTCTTGTTCGGTCTCTTTGTGCTGTTGCAAAGCTTTTTTGGATCAGTACACTGACGACTTCATTTAAATCGAGCTTTTGCTCTATATCAGTCGATTTATGCAGTTTGAATCTAAACACAGAGAATCATAATGAAAAAAACAGTGTTAACACTGGCGATAAGCGCCATTGTATTTGGGGCAACAACTCAAGTGAACGCCGCAGGTTTCCAACTTGCAGAATATTCAGCAACAGGTTTAGGCCGTGCATTTGCTGGTGAAGCTGCTATTGCAGACAATGCGTCAACTCAAGCGCGTAATCCAGCCATGCTGGCTTATCTAGAAGGCCGCCAAGTGTCAGCGGGTGGCATCTATGTTATGCCGAATGTTGATGTTGTTGGCGATGTGGCTATTTCTTCACCATTATTAGGTTCAGAGCCATTAGTCATAGGTGCTGACGCATATGATGTTGCCGACAATGCCCTAGTACCGAACTTTTATTATTCAAATCAGTTGAATGATCAATGGACTTGGGGTCTAGCGATTAATTCTAACTATGGTTTAGCCACCGATATTCCGGTAGCGGATGCGGCGGCTATTTTTGGCAGTAAAACCTCAATTACTACGGTCGAATTTAATCCTAATATAGCCTACCGTGTAGATGACTCATTTACCGTTGGCGCAGGTCTTCGAGTGGTATATGGCGAAGGTGAAGTTGGTGCAACCGCTCCAGGTTGGATTGATGCAATTAAAGCTACCCCTAACTTACCTGCAAGTATTGGTGCGCGCTTACCTTCTGGTGGAACCGAGTTAAAGTCAATGAAAGGTGATGATGTTGGCTATGGCTGGAAAGCGGGCGCGAGCTGGCAAATTAACTCAGCTAACCGCATCGGTTTGGCTTATCACAGTAGTGTCGATCTTAAATTAGACGGTCATGTGTCTGGTGTAATTTATAATGGCGGCCAAAACATTGAAATCGAAGGCTACTTACCGGTTGAATTGCCTGCATTTGCAGAGCTTGCTTCTTATCATCAGTTAACTAAAAACTGGGCTATGCATGCCAGTGTGAATTGGACTGAATGGAGCGTATTCGAGCAATTGGTGGCGTATTTTCCTGGTGATGTTAAGCCTGTAGGTAACCTAGAGTCAGACGTAGTTAAAGAAGAGAACTTTAAAGACAACTGGCGTTATGCCCTTGGTACTACTTATACCCTTAATGACCAATGGACATTACGTGCTGGTATGGCGCTAGATAAAACAGCGGTTGATGATCAACACCGTACCACAACCATTCCTGATTCTGACCGTTTATGGTTCAGTGTGGGTACTGGTTACCAAGTGTCTAAAAATCTGAATGTTGATCTGGGTGTGACTTACATTCGCACATATGGTGATGCACCGATTACTGAGAGCCAAGATCTAGTAGGCCTTGCTGCAGTGAACTTTACTGGTGAAGCAACTGGCGATGTATGGTTAACCGGTATTCAGTTAAATTATAAGATGTAATCAGCTCTGCTAGTGTTGATCGTTAAGGCCTCGCAGTTGCGAGGCCTTTTTATTAGTTAAATAGTGATAAAACGTAAGATTATTTTTATCGTAATAACAGTGATAACTTGAGTCGCGCGGTACTATGCTTTCAAACCATGATCACCGTAATTTACATTCCTGCGGGTGTGACTAGATAATTAACCCCTTGGATATTAGTAAAGGCAATTGCCTGCAATAATTATATTTGTCGATCTAGTATGTGATATGGGTTTATTAAATAGACAAATAATACAAAAATAATCATATTAAAATGATATAGGAACTCAGATGGCTGCCAAAAAATACATTGTCGCTTTAGATCAAGGCACGACAAGTTCTCGTGCCATTGTGTTTGATCATCTCGCGAATATTGTCGCCGTGGCTCATCGTGAATTTACTCAACATTATCCGCAAGCTGGTTGGGTAGAGCATGATCCTATGGAGATATGGTCTTCACAAAGTTCAGTGCTGGTGGAAGTACTGACTCGAGCAGGAATTAGTCGTCATGATGTCGCTGCAATAGGGATTACTAATCAACGTGAAACCACTATAGTCTGGAACAAGCATACTGGTAAGCCGGTATGTAATGCGATTGTATGGCAATGTCGCCGCAGCCAGGCAATATGTCAGCATCATAAGGCCTTAGGGGCTGAAGATATGGTGCGCCAAAAAACTGGACTAGTACTAGATCCATACTTTTCGGCGTCAAAAATTGAGTGGATTTTAGATAATGTTGCAGGCGCCCGTGAACAAGCTGAAGCCGGTGATCTATTGTTTGGCACGGTTGATACTTGGCTGGTGTGGAAACTCACTCAAGGTGAAGTTCATGTGACCGAACCAACCAATGCATCTAGAACCATGTTATTTAATATTCACACTAAACAGTGGGACCAAGAGTTACTCAATCTGTTTAATATCCCTCGTTCGATGTTACCTGAAGTGAAACCCTCATGCGCCATTTATGGCTATACCGAACTTGCAGGCAACCCAGTTCCTGTCGCAGGGATGGCTGGCGATCAGCAGTCGGCATTATTTGGCCAATTGTGTATTGAGCCTGGTATGGCAAAAAATACCTATGGTACTGGCTGCTTTTTGTTAATGAATACCGGTGACAAAGCCGTTGAGTCAACTCATGGTTTATTAACGACCATTGCGATTGGGGCTGACACAAAAGTGAATTATGCCCTAGAGGGTTCGGTATTTATGGGGGGCGCTATTATTCAATGGCTCCGTGATGAGTTAGGTCTTATTGCCGATGCGTGTGACACCCAATATTTTGCCGACAAAGTGGATGACACGAATGGCGTCTACTTGGTGCCAGCATTTGTGGGTTTAGGTGCCCCTTATTGGGATGCTGATGCCCGAGGTGCCATCATAGGCTTAACCCGCGGCGCTAATCGAAACCATATTATTCGTGCAGCATTAGAAGCCATTGCATATCAATCTCGTGACGTGCTGGATGCCATGAGTAAAGATTCTAATGTGCCGTTAACACAAATTCGAGTCGATGGTGGTGCGGTGGCAAATGACTTTTTAATGCAATTTCAAGCTGATATTACAGGTGCAACGGTTATTCGTCCTCGGGTCACTGAAACGACTGCTATGGGGGCTGCATTTCTAGCGGGTTTAGCTGTTGGGGTATGGCAGTCGACTGATGAGTTGCAGATTATGTTGTCTACTGAGCGCGAGTTTACGTCAACTATGGACGAAGCTACTCGAGCAAAGTTGTACCAGGGGTGGAAGCAAGCTGTGTCGCAAGTCAGCCCAAACGGTAACTTTGCTTAACGAAGTAAGCATTACACTTCAATATCAATATGCTGGCTGGTGGTTTCTCCACGGGTGGAGAATCGCTTATCCGTTTTCATTGGTCTAATTCGGCTAGCGCCATTTTTTTTCTCATTAACGGTTCTCGGTTTAGAACGCCTTTCTTGACGAGGGGCTTCTTGGCGTTGAATCGGGACTTTATGAGCAATATTAGGTGGCAATTGTGACTGTGGCGCCTCGTGGCTGTCGGCGCTAATAGCACTGGTATGTTTGACGTTTTCAACAATCCGTTTACGCTCACTCACCGCCTGTACTGGCCTAGCTAACATGGCATAAATGCTATCGATACTCATGATGCTCTCCCATATTGGTTAAATGAATGTGATTGTTAACCACCTTAACTGTTTATCGGCACAAATTGATTAAAATGTAATCTTTTAGATAGAAGCTCATTTAGGAAGCGCTTTTATCCGGTGGATCATTGGCGTTATCGCTACCCACTGCCGAAAGTAGATAACATGAGCCATGTTAATCTTCAATTGCTTTAAATTTGTTCAATCATCACCCCACGCTAGCAGAATAATACCAACATCGCGACACTTTCCTACTTCAACTCAGCCAGGTATTAAGCGCGAGCTGGATGTAGTCTTTGCGTATTCACCTTGTCGTTCACTTGCATTCGTTAGCGCTTTTTACCATTTATCCATTGAGCTAATTCAACCTTGTACCTTTTGAGGCATTAAGAAAAATTAACTGTGATTACGAGATGAATTGATAAAATGCTTGCCCTTAACATAGGGCCTTTAATGTCCAACATTGTGATATTTAACCGTGGATGTTAACCATAATTTGATGATGATTAATTGCTTAAGTATTGCGACCCTGCTTATTTAAGCAAAATGTCTATTAAGGTTAATCATGAGTTTGTGTGCTTTACAAACTGCGCGTTACATACTGCTATCGAGAGCAATGGGTAAATATAAAGGTAAGATTAAGTGGTTTTTAGCCGTATAAAGTAGACCCAGTCGACTATTTGTTAATTTTTAATGAACTTAAAACCGAGTAGCTGAGCAGTATTACGATATAAAGATGGAGTATTCGAACCATAAAGTAAGTTTAATAAAAAAGATCTCCAGTCTATTTTAGCCGATAAAGTGACCGTTATGTCTCTGGTTTAACTCATTTACCCTGATTTTTAGCTGTTTTCTTCAGACGGCTCTGTCATTCATCCCGCTTGATATTAATTTGCTGCTAACCCGCTTGGGGTATGGATTTAATATATCTGTCCATTGCTTGACAACACTTGCATAGAGTCCCTAAACTTAGCATTTGTGGGAAGAAGTGGATCATTGTGGATCAAATGATAACAATAAGGGCTAAATAACGTGTTTCGTGGCGCCAGTGCAATCAACATGGATGCAAAAGGACGGATCGCTATTCCAGCGAGATACCGTGATGCGTTACGTGTGGAGCATGCCGGCACTGTGATTATGACCGTTGATATTGATGCCGCTTGTTTGTTGATTTATCCGTTACACGAATGGGAGCTGATTGAAGCAAAGTTGAGACTGCTTTCTGACACTGATCCACTTGAGCGATCCTTTAAACGAAAATTACTAGGTCATGCACAAGATTGTGAACTAGACAGCCACGGACGTATTGTGATTCCGCCGGCATTGCGAAGTTTCGCCAGCTTAGAAAAGAAAACCATGCTGGTGGGCTTACTGAATAAATTTGAATTATGGGAAGAGTCAGCTTGGCAACAACAAATGGATGATGGCAATACGCTCATTCAAAGCCAAGATTTAGCCAGCAATGAACGCTTGGCACACTTTTCACTGTAGTTATCTAAAAGGTTAGAAGAACCCAATGAGCCAAGAGTTTGCCCATTTATCTGTATTACTCAATGAGACCGTAGACGGACTCAACATCCAAAGTGATGGCATCTACATTGATGGCACCTTTGGCCGTGGTGGGCATTCGCGTCATGTGTTAAGTCATTTGGGTGAAAACGGTCGCCTAATTGCGATTGACAGAGATCCGCAAGCGATTGAGGCAGCTAAACAGTTTGCTGATGATCCACGCTTTCAAATTGTTCACGGTGGCTTTGGTCAATTAGCTGAATATGTCGAAGAACTTGGTCTGACGGGCAAAATCAATGGTGTATTGCTTGATCTTGGCGTGTCGTCGCCACAATTAGACGATGCAGAACGCGGCTTTAGTTTTTTACGCGATGGCCCGCTCGATATGCGTATGGACAATAGCCAAGGTCAAACTGCAGCCCAATGGATAGCACGTGCAGAAATTGAAGACATGGCATGGGTATTTAAAACTTATGGTGAAGAAAAAAATTCGCGCCATATTGCACGATGCATTGCAGCCGATCGTGAAAAAACGCCTTTTTTACGCACGAAAGACTTAGCTGATTTGATCGCGCGGATCACCAAAAATAAAGAGCGAAATAAGCATCCTGCCACGCGAGTGTTTCAAGCTATCCGCATTTATATCAACAGTGAATTAGAGCAAATAGATCAAGCGCTTGAAGGTGCTTTAGCTGTGCTAGCTCCCCAAGGTCGCTTATCAGTGATCAGTTTTCATTCTTTAGAAGATCGTATGGTTAAGCGTTTTATACGCCGCCATAGCCAAGGTGAAAGCGTGCCACATGGATTACCTATCATGGAGGCCGAGCTTAATAAATCGCGTAAATTAAAGGCGGTGAGTAAAGCACTAAAGCCTTCTGATGCAGAATTAGAGTTAAATCCACGCGCGCGCAGCTCAGTGTTACGAGTTGCAGAGCGTCTGGATTACTAACTATCGAGGGTAATGTGAGCCAATCACCATTAAATTTACCTCGAATTGTATTACTCGATATGTGGCAGCACAAATGGGTGTTGCTTCTTATTTTATTAATTGTAATCAATGGTGTAGCCGTAGTTTATACCAGTCATGTAACGCGTAAATTGATCACTCAGTGGGATCAATTGTTGCAAGAGCAAGATCGCTTAGATATTGAATGGCGAAACTTATTATTAGAAGAACAATCGCAATCAGAGCACAGTCGTGTGACTCGAATTGCAACCAAAGAACTAAACATGTCTCGGCCGCTTCCTAAGGAGGAAGTTATCATTCGAGTCCAGTGAGCATAGGGAATATGGCTAGACAAGCGAAGCAGAAATTAGGTCACGAACTCATCCCATGGCGTTTATACGTTGTGGTGGGATTCGTATTGCTATTATTTTGCAGTTTAGTTGCCCGTGCAGCCTATATTCAAATTATTGAGCCAGATAAACTCCGTCACGAAAGTGATATGCGCACCTTACGCACAACCAGTAACCAAGTTCAGCGAGGTTTAATCACTGATCGCAATGGCGATATGCTCGCAGTCAGTGTGCCTGTGCAAGCGGTGTGGGCCGATCCTAAACACGCTCATGACCAAGATGCATTTAAAGATATGCGCCGTTGGCAAGCTCTTGCCGATGTACTGCAAGAGCCAGTCGATGAGCTGGTGGATAAAGTTAAAAATCACCCGAATAAGCGCTTTGTATACTTAAAACGTCAGGTAACCTCCGCCGTTGCAGACTACATTGAGCAGTTGAAAATAGGTGGCATTTACCTTAAAGCAGAATCTCGCCGTTATTATCCTTCAGGTGAAATTGCTGCTCAGTTAATCGGTATTACCAATATCGACGATGTCGGCATTGAAGGCATTGAAAATACTTATAATACCTGGTTAACAGGCACACCCTCTAAGCAAAAAGTCCGTAAATCTCGCGATGGCAGCGTGGTTGAGCGTTTAGATATGGTCCAAGAGGGCGAAAGCTCTAACGATTTAGTGCTCAGTATTGATCAGCGTATTCAGCAATTAGCCTACCGTGAATTAAAGCGTGCAACAGAAGTGTACCAAGCGACATCTGGGTCTGTGGTGGTGATAGACGTCAATACGGGTGAAGTGTTGGCGATGGTCAATACTCCCTCATATAACCCTAATGCCCGTGATAATTTGCAGCCACACCGCATGCGTAATCGTGCCTTAACTGACACATTTGAGCCAGGGTCAACAATTAAACCTTTTGTTGTCGCGGCCGCGCTTGAAGCTGGCACAGTGAAAGTCAATGAATTGATATCGACATCGCCTGGTTGGATGCGTATTGGCGGGCGTCAAGTGCGTGACTCGAGTAATTATGGTGACATGACCTTAGCCAAAATTCTGGTGAAGTCGAGTAACGTAGGAATTAGTAAACTGTCCTTGTCTATGCCCATTGAACAATTATTAGGCACTTACCAATCTATGGGAGTCGGCAATTATTCAGGGATCAATTTAACCGGTGAAAGTGCTGGGTTAATTCATAATCGTCATCGTTGGTCTGACTTTGAGCGTGCCACTCTGTCTTTTGGTTATGGTTTTACTGCCACTCCGTTACAAATTGCCCGTATGTACGCCACCTTAGGCAGTGGTGGAATACTGTACCCTGTGTCTATTTTAAAACTGAAACAGGCGCCCGAAGGTAAGCAGGTTATTTCACGTAAAGTCGCCTATGACGTTATGGAAATGCTCGTTGGGGTTACTGAAACGGGAGGCACGGGAACTAAAGCTCATATTGATGGCTACCCTGTAGCCGGTAAGTCCGGTACTAGCCGTAAAGCGGTAGCAGGTGGTTATGGCGATGATTATGTTGCTTTATTTGCCGGTGTGGCTCCAGTTCATAACCCTCGTTTAGCGATTTCTGTGGTCATTAATGAACCAAAAGGTGACAAGTATTACGGTGGCGACGTAGCGGGTCCCGCCTTTGCTAAAATTATGTCTGGTGCTTTACAAATGCTTAATGTTGAACCTATTTCAGAGCAGGAAGCCGTTCATTTGGCTACTGCGCGAGGAGCGCAGACCAATGTTATTAAATGATTTATTAGTGCCATGGTTCCATTACTCTGGTCGCGAATCGATTAGTGGTTTAACCCTAAATAGCCGTGAAGTGAAAGCTGGCAGTTTATTTGTGGCCCTGCCTGGCTATAAAGTTGATGGTCGATCATTCATTTCTCAAGCGGTTCAAGCAGGCGCTACAGCAATACTTATCCATACTGATAATCCAGATGAACATGGCTTAGTCGATCGCCTTCAGTATAACGTGCCATTAGTGTATTTTTTCCAATTAGGTAGGCAGTTATCGGCCGTTGCCGCGCAGTTTTATTTGTCCAACCGTCAGTCGTTGTCATTAATTGGTATCACAGGAACTAATGGCAAAACTTCGGTCAGCCAAATTATCGCGCAAATAGTAGCCTTACTTGGTCATCAAGCCGCCGTTATGGGCACATTAGGCAATGGTTTATGGGGGCAACTTGTTGACAGCGGTAATACCACTGCCGATGCGATCACCATTATGCGTCAGCTTGGTGCATTTATTGCTCAAGGCACCGAAGTGTGTGCGATGGAAGTCTCAAGCCATGGCTTAGTCCAAGGGCGTGTCGAAGCGGCGCCGTTTGAGATTGCTGTGTTTACTAATCTAAGCCGTGATCACCTAGATTATCACGGTGATATGGACTCTTACGCCGCGGCTAAAAAACGCCTATTTCAATTTCCTAGTGTCCAACACGGGGTGATTAATATTGATGATGTTGTTGGCGCAAAATGGCTGACTGAACTGGCAAATGATAAGCATAAATCTTTCAGTATTAAGGGTAATACTTCAGCCGACTTTTACTGTGACGCTATTGAATATCATGATGCTGGTGTTACTGCAACGCTACATTTTGTCGAGATCGATAGCGGCCAACGAGTAAGTACGCCGCTTAGTTCACCGTTATTAGGTGCCTTTAATTTATCGAATCTTTTGGCCGCGATCTCTGCTTTGTACCTTCAAGGAATGGCAATGGTATCAATATTGGCCGTCATTCCAAAACTGGTGCCTGTGGCTGGTCGTATGGAGCGTTTTGCTTCAATGAATAAGGCTACTTTAGTGGTCGATTACGCTCATACTCCAGATGCCATTGAACAAGCATTAAAAGCGTTAAGACTGCACTGCAAAGGCACATTATGGTGTGTATTTGGTTGTGGCGGCGATCGTGATAAAGGTAAACGGCCTTTAATGGCACAAGCCGCAGAACAGTATGCAGATAAAGTCATGATCACTAGCGATAATGCCCGCAGTGAAGATCCGCAAACCATTATCGATGATATTTTGCAGGGCATTAGTCAACCGCAAAATGTGCTTAGCCAGGTTGACCGTATTGAAGCGATTACCCGTGTAGTGTCATTGGCACAAGCTGACGATATTGTACTGCTTGCTGGAAAAGGCCATGAAACCTATCAAGAAGTGGCTGGTGAGCGAATTGACTACGATGAACGTGCGTTAGCATTAACCTTGTCTCAGGAGGCATCATGATTAGCGTCACTTTGTCGGAATTGGCTCAGCATCTTAATGGCATGTTAACAGGCCAAGATAGGTTGATTAACAATGTCAGTACTGACAGCCGAAATATTAGCGCGCAATGCTTATTTGTTGCTTTAAAAGGCGAGCGTTTTGATGGCCATGATTTTGCCGTAACAGCCATAAACAATGGTGCAGAAGCACTTTTGGTTGATCATTTATTAGTGGATCATCCTTTTGGCGCCGATATCCCGCAAATTGTGGTCGCCGATACCCAAAAGGCGCTAGGTCAGATAGGCATGTTTGTTCGTCAAGCTGTGGCACCTATTTGCGTGGCATTGACCGGATCAAACGGTAAAACCAGTGTTAAAGAAATGCTAGCCACTATTTTAGCTCAGCACCATAAAGTGTTATTTACTGCAGGTAATTTTAATAACGAAATTGGCGTGCCATTAACCTTGATGCGTTTAAGTGAAGGCGACGAATACGGGGTATTTGAGCTTGGTGCAAATCATAGTGGTGAGATTGATTACACCTCATCATTAGTCCATCCACGAGTCGCACTAGTGAATAATGTCGGCAGTGCTCACCTTGAAGGATTTGGGTCGCTTGAAGGAGTTGCACAGGCAAAATCGGAGATATTTAATCATCTTTCACAAGATGGCACAGCGATTATTAATGCTGACGATAAGTTTGCCGATTTTATGCTGCAACGCTCCAAAGACCATAAACAATTACGTTTTTCATGTGACATGAATGTTGATGCAGACGTTACCGCAACAAATATCGTGGCCGATGCTAATGGTTGTTATCAATTTACATTGGCGTTTAACGGCCAGCATGTGCAGGTACATTTGCCATTGGCTGGAATGCATCAAGTGAGCAATGCTCTTGCCGCGGCATCAATGTCGATTGCGTTGGGATTATCGCTTACTAACATTGCCCAAGGCTTTGATTTACTCATACCCGTAAAAGGGCGCATGCAGCCACATGAACTTGGCCGAGTGTTATTAATTGATGATAGTTATAACGCTAATCCAACATCCGTGAGTGCAGCAATTGATTGGTTGCAACAACGTGATGGATATCGTTGTTTAGTGCTGGGAGATTTAGGCGAATTAGGCGACAATGCCGCCCCTTTGCACGCTAGCATCGGAACGCAGGCTAAAAATGCAACAATCGAGTCGCTGTTTTGTTGTGGTCAGTTATCGGCCAATACCAGTGAAGCATTCGGTAGTGAGCATTTTCCAGCTCAAGAAGCGTTGATCGTGGCATTAAAAAAACAGTTAGCAAGCACCACAGGTCACATCACAGTTTTAGTTAAAGGTTCCCGCAGCGCCGCCATGGAGCGAGTTGTGGACAGTTTATTAGATGCCTATGGGCGTGGGGAGTTAGTGTAGATGCTGGTTTATCTAGCCGAGTATTTAACCCAGTTTTATTCTGGGTTTAACGTTTTTTCATATGTAACGTTTCGGGCTATTTTAGGCTTGTTAACCGCATTGGTGTTTAGTTTGTGGTGGGGGCCGATACTAATTAAGCGCCTGCAAATGCTGCAAATTGGCCAAGTGGTTCGAAGTGATGGCCCTGAGTCACACTTTAGCAAACGTGGCACGCCGACCATGGGCGGCATAATGATCCTTGCGGGTATTTTTATCAGCGTGCTGTTATGGGGTGATTTATCTAACCGTTACGTGTTAGTTACCTTATTCGTATTAGCCACTTTTGGTGCGATTGGCTTTATTGATGATTACCGTAAAGTGGTAAAAAAAGATACTAAGGGCCTGATTGCTCGTTGGAAATATGCTCTACAGTCTATCGCTGCGTTAGTGGTGGCAGTGTTTTTATATAGCTCCTCGACCATGGGTGGGGAAACCCAATTAGTGGTGCCGTTTTTTAAAGATATTATGCCTCAGTTAGGCATGATGTTTATTGTTTTAGCGTACTTCACCATTGTCGGTGCGAGTAATGCGGTGAATTTAACAGATGGCTTAGATGGCTTGGCGATTATGCCAACCGTAATGGTCGCCGCAGCTTTTGCATTAATCGCTTACTTATCTGGTCATGCTCAGTTTGCCAGTTATTTACATATCCCTCATTTACCTTTAGCGGGTGAGTTAGTGATTGTGTGTACCGCAATGGTAGGTGCAGGTTTAGGTTTTTTATGGTTTAACACTTATCCAGCGCAAGTGTTTATGGGCGATGTGGGTTCATTAGCTCTGGGCGCAGCTTTAGGTGTGATTGCCATTTTAGTTCGCCAAGAAATTTTGCTGGTGATTATGGGCGGCGTTTTTGTTATGGAAACCGTATCGGTGATCCTGCAGGTGGGCTCATATAAATTACGCGGCCAACGCATTTTTCGTATGGCGCCGATCCATCATCATTATGAGTTAAAAGGGTGGCCAGAGCCGCGGGTGATTGTGCGTTTTTGGATTATCTCGTTGTTTTTAGTGTTACTAGGTCTTGCGACGTTAAAATTACGCTAAGCAATTAATAAAGGTCAGTATTATGCAAACTCAATACACGCACATTGTTTTAGGCTTGGGGGCTACAGGGCTCTCGGTCGTGCGTTTTTTAGCGACTAAAGGCATCAAACCTTTAGTGATGGACAGTCGTCGTCATCCGCCCGGTGCAGATACCTTGGCGCAAGAGTTTGCCGATATTGAGTTATTAGCCGGTGGGTTTGATTGTCGCTATTTAGTTCAGGCTAGCCAAATTATCATTAGCCCAGGTGTGCCTGTTGATACGCCTGAAGTGCGTGCGGCATTAGACATGGGCATTGAAGTGATTGGTGATATTGAGTTATTTGCCCGAGAGATAGCGGATAGAAAACCGTGTGTTGTTGGTATCACTGGATCAAATGGTAAATCTACAGTAACGACCTTAGTATATGACATGCTGCTAACGGCCGGTAAGTCGGTGGCTATTGGCGGCAATATTGGTACGCCAGCGCTGGATTTATTGCCTCAAAATGCTGATTTTTTTGTACTTGAACTGTCGAGTTTTCAACTTGAAACCACTGCTTCGTTACATTGTATTGCGGCTACATGCCTTAATATTAGCGAAGATCATATGGATCGCTATAGCGACCTAAACTCCTACCGCGAAGCAAAGTTACGTTTATATCCACAAAGCCGTTTTGTCATGTATAACCGCGATGATGAATTAACTTATCCAATTGAACCAATGAATCAAAATAATTTTGGTTTAGGCGTGCCTGAAGGTGATGCGTGGGGATTAAGTGATGGCAAGATTTTTCATGGTGATAGCGAAATTATGAATCTAAATGAAGTGACCTTAATTGGCAGCCATAATCACGCTAACTTATTAGCCGCAATGGCATTAGCGGATGCTTGCGGGGTTGGTAAAGAGTCCATGATTGAAGTGGCTAAAACCTTTGCTGGTTTAAGCCATCGTTGTGAGCTTGTCGGTGTGAAACAAGGTGTGACGTACATCAATGACTCCAAAGCGACTAATGTTGGCGCAACAGTTGCCGCACTGGAAGGGCTTAACTCGCATTTAGGCGATTTATACTTGATCGCTGGCGGCGATGGTAAAGGCAGCGATTTTCGTCCCCTTGCAGAACCGCTTTCCAATATTACTCAATTGATTACCTTGGGCCGAGATGGGCGCAAAATAGCCAAATTAAAATCAGGAGCTATCGAGGTAACATCGATGGCAGAGGCCGTTACAAAAGCCGCTGAGTTAGCATCGTCTGGTGATATCGTATTATTGTCTCCGGCGTGCGCCAGTCTAGATATGTATAAGAACTTTATGGCTCGCGGTGATGATTTTAGACAATGTGTGGAGTCATTAGCCGATGGCGAATAACGAGCAGCAACTGAGCTTGTTTAAACGAGGCCTTAATTGGACTTTACCCTCGTTATTATCAGGTGAACAAACACCTGATATGCCATTGTATGACCGTAGTTTTCTCGTCGCGATAGTCGGTTTGATGTGTTTTGGCTTTGTCATGGTGATGTCCGCGTCAATGCCTGAAGCAACTAAGCTGACAGGCGATCCATTTTATTTTATGTACCGCCATGTGCTCTATCTTGTTGGCTGTGTGGTGATTGCATTTGTGGTGCTTAAGTTCGAAGTTAGCTATTGGGAAAAAAATAGCGGCATGTTGATGCTTGGAGTACTGGTCTTATTGATCGCTGTGCTGTTTATTGGCACATCGGTAAATGGTGCGCGTCGATGGTTGTCTATCGGTCCCATTAGGATCCAAGTCGCCGAAATGGCCAAGTTTGTGTTTATTGTTTACATGGCGGGTTACTTAGTTCGTCGTCATGGTGAATTGCGTGAAAACCGTAAAGGCTTTTACAAACCGATTGGCGTTTACGGTTTGTTCGCTGTGTTGATCCTATTACAGCCCGATTTGGGTACTGTGGTCGTGTTGTTCGTGTGTACTGTAAGCCTACTTTTTTTGGCTGGTGCTCGCATTACTGACTTTATGGTGTTGGTGTTACTAGGCGTAGCGACATTCGTATTGCTGGTGTTATTTGAGCCTTATCGTATGCGACGAGTGACTTCGTTTATGGATCCATGGGAAGATCCTTTCGGCAGTGGTTATCAGTTAACGCAATCGTTGATGGCTTACGGTCGGGGTGATTGGTTTGGTCAGGGGCTAGGTAACAGTATTCAGAAGCTTGCTTATTTACCAGAAGCGCATACTGACTTTATCTTTGCGGTGATCGGTGAAGAACTAGGGTTTATTGGTATTATTATGGTGTTATGCGCACTGTTTTTCATTGCTATTCGTGCGATTAGACTGGGTAATTTATGTTTGAAAATGCAACTTCCTTTTGAAAGTTATGTCGCCTATGGTGTAGGCATTTGGGTGTGTTTTCAGACAGTCGTTAATGTGGGAGCCAGTATTGGTATGTTACCAACCAAGGGGCTTACGCTGCCGTTTATTAGTTATGGTGGCAGTAGTTTGTGGATTATGACCGCTGCGGTGATGTTGCTCATTAGGATAGATCATGAACGTCGAGTTAGTTTGGTACAAGCTGTAAAAGGGAGAACAAGTTAATGAACAGTAATATTGGCCGTTCTCCTAAGATATTGATTATGGCTGGCGGTACGGGTGGGCATGTTTTCCCGGCACTAGCAGTAGCAAAGTACTTAGCTGACAAAGGTTGGCAAGTACGTTGGCTAGGTACAGCCGATCGTATGGAGGCTCGTCTCGTGCCACAGCATGGATTTGATATTGAATTTATCGATATTAAAGGTGTGCGGGGTAATGGGCTCATACGTAAGTTAGCGGCTCCGTTTAAAATTATACGTTCAATTATTCAAGCTAAAGCTGTGATTGATGACTTTCAGCCCGACGTCATTCTAGGGATGGGCGGGTTTGCCAGTGGCCCTGGTGGCGTGGCGGGTAAATTATCTGGTATTCCGCTGGTGTTGCATGAGCAAAATGCCATTCCAGGATTAACCAACAAATTGCTGTCTAAGATTGCCAAAAAGGTTTTGTGTGCATTTCCTAATACCTTTGCCAGTAATGTGGCCAATGTTGAGGTGGTAGGCAATCCCATTCGCCAAGAGCTGATTGAGTTAGGCGAACATATTAAAACCCCACAAGCAGATGCGTTAAGGGTGCTAGTGGTGGGTGGCAGTTTAGGCGCAAAAGTATTGAATGACGTTATGCCTGCGGTGGTGGCTCATTTATGCAAATATCATTCACTGACAGTTTGGCACCAAGTGGGCAAAAACAACCAAGCAAGTGTCAAGGCTAACTACCAACAGCTTGGGCAGTCCGACAGTGTCAATGTTGCTGAATTTATTGATGATATGGAAGCCGCTTATCGTTGGGCTGATGTCGTAGTCTGTCGATCAGGTGCTCTTACTGTATCAGAATTGGCCGCAGTGGGCTTACCGAGTATTTTAGTGCCATATCCACATGCAGTGGATGATCACCAAACCGTAAATGCATCGGTACTTGTTGATGCTGGCGCAGGATTTTTATTACCACAAACCATTTTAAATGCAGATAATCTTGCGGAAAAGTTGCAGTTATTTGCTGAGAATAGACAAGAACTAGCCCAGATGGGGCTTAAAGCAAGAGGTGTAGCAGTATTAGATGCCACTGAACGAGTAGCAGATATTTGTGCCTCATTTGCGAGAAAGGGTTGAAATGACAAAGACAGAAAAATACGCACAGCTTCGTAGCATGATCCCTGAGATGAGACGGATCAAACGCATTCATTTTGTTGGCATTGGTGGTGCTGGCATGGGTGGGATTGCGGAAGTGCTAGTGAATGAAGGCTATCAAGTGAGCGGTTCGGATATTGCCATCAATAGTGTGACTGAACGTTTAGTCAGTTTGGGTGCGAAAATCATTATTGGCCATCAGGCCCAAAGTGTTGAGCAGGTTGATGTCGTCGTGGTTTCAACAGCGATTAACCAGCAAAATCCTGAGATTATCGCAGCCAAAGAATTACGTATTCCGATAGTACGTCGTGCAGAGATGCTAGCCGAGTTAATGCGCTATCGCCATGGTGTTGCCATTGCAGGTACTCACGGTAAAACCACCACTACTAGCTTAATTGCCAGTGTATATGGTCAAGCTGAACGTGACCCCACATTTGTCATCGGTGGTTTACTCAATAGTGCAGGTACCAATGCTCGCTTAGGCACTAGTCGATACCTTATTGCTGAAGCAGACGAAAGTGATGCAAGCTTTTTACATTTGCAACCAATGGTGAGTGTGGTCACCAATATTGAAGCCGATCACATGGATACCTATGGTGGTGATTTTGAAAAGCTGAAAACCACCTTTATTGATTTTTTACATAACCTGCCGTTTTACGGTGTAGCCGTTATGTGTATTGATGATGAGGTTATTCGCGAAATCATGCCGCGTATTGGCCGACAAGTTGTGACCTATGGTTTTAGTGACGATGCCGATGTACAGGCGATTAATTTTTCTCAAAACGGCCATCAGTCAAGCTTTACGGTGAAACGTCACAATAAAGAAAATCTCGATATTGTGCTTAATTTACCAGGCGAGCATAACGTACTTAATGCATTAGCTGCGATTGCTGTTGCCAGTGAAGACGACATTGATGATAGCGCTATTGTGCAAGCGCTTGCGCAATTTGAAGGTATTGGTCGACGTTTTCAGCATTTAGGTGAATTTGAAACACCTAATGGCAATGTGATGCTAGTGGATGATTACGGTCATCATCCAAGTGAAGTATTAGCAACGATTAAAGCGGCTAGGGCTGGTTGGCCAGATAAGCGCCTAGTTATGGCATATCAGCCGCATCGATACAGCCGTACCCGTGATTTATATGAAGATTTTGTCGATGTGTTGTCGCAAGTAGATTGTTTATTATTATTAGATGTTTATGCCGCTGGTGAAGCGCCTATTCCCGGTGCGGACGGACGTGCTTTATGTCGCTCTATTCGCTTACGTGGCCAGATAGACCCTATTTTTATTGCCAGTCCAGATCAGCTAGCCGCGGTATTGCCTGATGTATTGCAACATGGTGATTTATTCATGACCCAGGGTGCAGGTAATATTGGTAGTTTATCGAAAGAATTAGCTCAGAATAATCTGGGTTGTAAAGTACTTGCTGAAGAGTAATAAAGCGATTGATTTTTCACCAATTATTGCGTGTAAAAATCGAGCTTTAAACCTTCTGGATTGGTCTATATAATGACCGATCTTTTGGGATTAACTCCGGAACAATATCAGAGGCGGATTTAAGGTGTCGTGGAGCGATAAAGGGCGGCAACTAAAACATAAACTGGCTCGTGTTAATTGGTATTTTTGCACTGGCGTACTGTTTTTATGCAGTGTACTTGGCACCGTAGTATGGGGTGGGGTGAAATTGCATGATCTGCTCAATGATGCAGATGCATTACCAATTGAAGCGGTTGCCATTAAAGGCGAGCGAATTTATACCACCGATGACGAGATAAAGAACGCCTTGCAATCATTAATGCAAAGTAGTTTTTTTAGTGCCGATGTTGCGGATGTTCAAAAAGCATTAGAAGCTTTGCCGTGGGTTTATCATGCATCTGTTAGGCGTGAATGGCCGGCAAAGTTTAAGATCACTTTACAAGAGCAGCAAGCTGTAGCGCATTGGAATGAAGTGTCTTGGCTCAATACTAATGGTGAGGTTTTTGATGCGTTAGCGCATGCAGAACATGATACGTTACCTAAGTTATATGGCCCTGAAGGGGCTGAAATGGAAGTCTTGACTAGCTATAAGCAGTTAGATGAGTTATTGACGATAAACCAGTTTAAGTTGGCCAGTTTACGCCTAAGTCCACGTCATGCTTGGCATGCAGTATTGGCTAATGGCATTCAAATTGAACTTGGTCGAGAAGATAAAATGGCAAGGATACAACGCTTTATAAATGTGTATCCTACTTTGAAGCAGAGTGATAAACCCGTTGCAACCGTTGATTTACGTTACGATACCGGGTTCGCCGTAGGTTGGGATGATTCAGAAAAAGAGAGTCGACAATAAATGACCAAAAATCAGGAAAGAAACCTCATCGTGGGGTTAGATATAGGGACATCCAAAGTCGCAGTGATCATTGGCGAAGTATTACCTGATGGTGAAATTAGTGTCATTGGTTTAGGTAATCATCCTTCTCGCGGTATGGACAAAGGCGGCGTAAATGACCTCGACTCTATCGTACGCAGCGTGCAGCGAGCGTTAGATCAAGCAGAGCTTATGGCAGATTGTCAGGTTGCCTCTGTGTATTTAAGCATTTCGGGTAAGCACATTGCTTGTCAAAATGAAAATGGCATGGTGTCGATTAACGACGAAGAAGTGACTCAGGAAGATGTTGACAACGTTATTCATACCGCGCGCTCGGTTAAGATCCCGACAGAACGTCGTATTTTACACGTATTGCCACAAGAATATTCTATCGATGTTCAAGACGGGATTAAGAGCCCAATTGGCATGTCGGGCATGCGTATGGAAGCGAAAGCGCATATCGTGACCTGTGCCAATGATATGGCCAAAAATATTACTAAGAGTGTTGAACGCTGTGGGCTAAAAGTTGACGATTTAGTGTTTTCTGGTATCGCCTCCGCAGATTCAGTGCTCACAAATGATGAGAAAGATTTAGGTGTGTGTATTGTTGATATTGGTGGTGGAACAACCGATATTGCTGTATATACCAACGGCGCATTACGGCATTGTGCGGTGATCCCAGTAGCGGGTAACCAAGTCACCAGTGACATCGCCAAGATATTCAGAACGCCCTTAACGCATGCAGAACAAATTAAGGTGCAATTTGCCAGTGCCAGAAGTTCAACCGTCAGTCGTGAAGACAGTATTGAAGTACCATCAGTAGGTGGTCGACCTTCACGCAGCATGTCACGTCATACGCTGGCAGAAGTGGTAGAGCCAAGATACCAAGAATTGTTTGAGCTTGTGCTTAAGCAGTTACAAGATAGCGGATTAGAAGATCAAATTGCTGCAGGGATTGTACTTACCGGAGGAACGTCATCGATATCGGGTGCCGTTGAAATTGCAGAAGCAACCTTTGGTATGCCAGTTCGTGTTGCCTCTCCGCTACCAGTTAAAGGATTATACGAATATGTGGATCAACCAATCTATTCTACCGGAATAGGGTTGCTTCATTATGGCGCAAGGCGAGTTATCGAACGACAGTTCGAGCGACCTGAGCGACAAGGGGTTACCAGCTTTTTGAATCGGGTCAAAAGTTGGTTTAAAGGTGAATTTTAATAACGCAGACAAACGGAGATCAGACAATGTTTGAGATCATGGATACACATTCAGACGAAGCGGTGATTAAAGTCATCGGCGTCGGTGGCGGCGGCGGAAATGCTGTCGAACATATGGTAAAACACAGCATCGAAGGTGTTGAATTTATCGTCACAAATACAGATGCACAAGCACTACGTAAATCAAGTGCGGGTTCAACTATCCAGCTAGGGCGCGATGTTACTAAAGGCCTTGGTGCTGGCGCAAATCCTGATGTCGGTCGTCAAGCTGCTGAAGAAGATCGCGAGAACATTCGTGCAGCAATAAAAGGGTCTGACATGATCTTTATCGCTGCAGGCATGGGCGGTGGTACCGGTACCGGTGCTGCACCAGTCGTGGCTGAAATTGCGCGTGAAGAAGGCATTCTAACGGTTGCTGTTGTGACTAAGCCTTTTCCTTTTGAAGGGAAAAAGCGTATGGCATATGCAGAACTTGGTATTGCTGAATTAGCTAAACATGTTGATTCGTTAATTACGATCCCAAATGAAAAGTTATTAAAAGTATTGGGTCGTGGTACATCACTACTTGATGCCTTTGCTGCAGCTAACAACGTATTACTAGGTGCCGTTCAAGGTATTGCAGAGCTTATTACTCGCCCAGGTCTTATCAACGTCGATTTCGCCGATGTGAAAACCGTGATGTCTGAAATGGGTAATGCCATGATGGGTACTGGTGTTGCTCGTGGTGATGATCGTGCAGAAGAAGCTGCAGAAGCTGCTGTTGCCAGTCCATTACTAGAAGATATCGATTTAGCCGGTGCTCGTGGCGTGCTAGTTAACATTACTGCTGGTATGGATATCACTATTGAAGAGCTTGAAACAGTGGGTAACCATGTTAAAGCTTATGCATCTGATAACGCTACTGTTGTTGTTGGTGCTGTGATTGATCCTGAAATGAGTGATGAATTACGTGTAACTGTTGTTGCTACTGGTATTGGCGCTGAGAAAAAGCCAGACATTCAGCTAGTGTCTAAGCCTGTTGCTCGTCCAGAACCTGTTGCGATAGAACCTCGTCCAGAACCCGTTGATGAAGTTGTATCACAACAAAGCTATGCTGCGCCAAAAGGTAATGCTGTACCACAGCCTCAACCAGCGCAACGTACTGATGCTGATTATCTTGATATTCCAGCATTCTTACGTAAGCAAGCGGATTAATAGACGGATAAAACGCAATGTTTAGCGTGACTAATGAGCGCGATGTGCTGATAAAGGTTATTTTGTAAACAGGTTTACAATTTGCAACGTATTTGGCGTTTTTTTTGTGAAAAACTAAATTTATGGTAGCATGTTGTACCAGTTATGCATGATAGCCTGAGGCTATTATTGCAACTATTTGTTTAATATTGATATTTATGGGCTACTGAATGATTTTTCAAAGAACTGTTCAAAAGATGGTGAAGAGCACTGGTGTCGGATTACATTCTGGCAACAAGGTGACTCTGTGCATTAAGCCCGCACCAGTGAATTCAGGGATTGTACTCAAGCGTACCGATCTTAGCCCTGCTGTGTCTATTCCAGCCAAGGCCGATATGGTTCGTGAAACCACAATGTGTACTGCCCTTGTCAATGATGCTGGTATTCGAATATCAACTATTGAGCATTTGTTTGCAGCACTTGCTGGCTTAGGCATCGATAATGCTATTATCGAAGTCGATGCACCAGAAATCCCGATTATGGATGGCAGTGCAAGCCCTTTTGTGTTCTTACTGCAAAGCGCAGGTATTAAAGAACAAGCTGCAGCGAAAAAATATATAAAAATCACTAAGCCTATTCGTGTTGAAGATGGTGATAAATGGGCCGAGTTAAAACCTTTTAAAGGCTTTAGAGTTGATTTTAAAATTGACTTTGCTCACCCTGAAATTGCCCGCAGTCAACAACACATGGTGATGGATTTTTCGACATCAGCGTTTGTAAAAGACATTAGTCGTGCCAGAACATTTGGTTTTATGCGGGATATTGAATACCTACGTGCAAATAATCTTGCATTAGGTGGCAGCATGGAAAATGCCGTTGTACTTGACGAATATCGTGTATTAAACCCTGATGGTCTGCGTTATGAAGACGAATTCGTTAAGCATAAAATTCTCGATGCATTTGGTGACTTATATGTTGCTGGTCATGCAATTGTCGGTGAATTTTCGGCTTACAAAACGGGGCATGCGTTAAACAACCAACTTGTGCGTGCATTACTTGCTCAGCAAGAAGCATGGGAGTTAGTCAGCTTTGACAAAGAGGCTGATGTGCCTGTCAGCTTCATGGTTCCAGGTGCGTTGGCGCACGTTTAACCCGTTAAGATTGCCTATTACGGCTGGCTAATGCAGCCAGCCGTTTTAGTTTTTCACCTAGAGAACCATCGACATGTTCTGCTAATGCTTCAATATGCTGTGCTGCAGTGGTGCTGATCACATTTTGATTAGTTTGAGATTGTGGTTTTGCTAAGGCAAGCCCAGGATTGACTTTCACCTCAATAGCAGTAAGCATCGGAAGTGTGTCAGTTTGAAGCTGTTTTAATAGCTTCTGCTTTTGAAAGTTTATTCTAGCAGCCCATGCTGCGGATGTCGTTTCAATAACAAGAACACCCTGGCGGAGATTAGCGACTTTTAGCTGCTCAGCCACAGGGCCACTTAATGTCTGTTTTACATAACGATTCAGATTATTAAGTAGTTCTGCTTTCTCGGCCAGTTCAGGCAGTCTCCCAGACAAATGGACTAAATTGCTGAGATCTTGAGGGGGCTTTTTCATATGATAATAAGATGGCTGAATTAGGCTATGAGTGTAACAGTTTTTATCCAAGGTCGAAATGGTGTAACGCGCTGGCAACCAAGTAAGCGTTGGTTACTCCTACCTATTATTCTAATGGCCACCGGCACAGGAATATATCAATACAGCACTGAGCGTTTTGCTAACCAACAAGCGAAAGTTGATGAAAATAAGCAACTGCGCCAACAGCAAAAGCAACAAGTGGTAGAACTCAAAACTGCAACTGAAACCCAGCTAGCATCTTTAGTCACTCACGTGGCAAAATTGCAGGCCAAAATCACCCGACTTGAAGCCCTTGGGCAGCAAGTAGCGCAAAATAACCTCCTTGATGACCAATTTGATTTCTCTACAGAAGTCGGTATCGGCGGATTGAGCGAAATCGGCAATGGTGTCGAATTAAGTCAGCTTATCGATGAAATGAATAAGCTGGCATCTAGAATTGATAATAATAACGTTCAGCTATCACTACTTGAAACAGTAGCATCTAATCTCCATATAGATGAAGAGCGTTATATATCAGGGCGGCCAATCGATAAAGGTTGGTTATCTTCGCCCTATGGTTTACGAAATGACCCTTTTAGCGGCCGACGAACGATGCATAAAGGCATTGATTTTGCCGGCAAAGAAGGGGCGGATGTTACAGCTACTGCTGCAGGCGTTGTAACATGGTCAGGAAGAATGCTTGGATATGGTGAGTTAGTCGAAATAGATCATGGTAATGGTCTTCGCACTCGCTATGGACATAATAAATCTCTGTCAGTAAACGTAGGTGACGTGGTTGCCAAAGGCGATAAAATTGCCAGTATGGGAAGCACAGGCCGTTCAACCGGCCCCCATGTGCATTACGAAGTGCTGCGTGGTAAACAACAAATAGATCCACAGAAATACGTTTACCGCAAAGCAAGTTAATAATATTAACGGTTAATGCGCTCAAATGAGCCAAACCTACAACAGATAAGTGATTAAGATGTTAGGCAAACTACTGACAAAAGTATTCGGAAGTCGCAACGACCGCACCCTGAAAAGTCTTGGAAAAATTGTTGTTCAAATTAATGCATTAGAAGCAGATTACGAAAAGCTTTCTGATGAAGAACTGAAAGCGAAAACGGCAGAGTTCCGTGCACGTTTAGAAAATGGCGAAACGTTAGATGACATTATGGCAGAAGCATTTGCTGTTGTTCGTGAAGCATCTAAGCGTGTGTTCGATATGCGCCATTTTGACGTGCAGTTACTTGGCGGCATGGTACTCGACAGTAATCGCATTGCTGAAATGCGAACCGGTGAAGGTAAAACACTTACGGCAACTTTGCCTGCTTACCTTAACGGCATAACGGGCAAAGGTGTTCACGTTATTACCGTGAACGATTACTTGGCAACCCGTGATGCTGAGAATAACCGTCCACTGTTTGAGTTTTTAGGATTAAGCGTCGGTATAAACATCGCGGGTTTAGGTTCATTCGAAAAGAAAGAAGCTTACAACGCAGATATTACCTACGGTACCAATAATGAATTCGGTTTCGACTATCTTCGCGACAACATGGCATTTTCGCCACAAGAGCGTGTTCAGCGACCATTGCACTATGCCCTTATTGATGAAGTCGATTCAATTTTAATTGATGAAGCGCGTACACCACTGATTATTTCCGGTGCCGCAGAAGACAGCTCTGAACTCTACGCTAAAATTAATTTATTGATCCCAAGCCTTATTGCTCAAGATAAAGAAGACACCGAAGATTATGTTGGCGAAGGTGACTACAGTATTGATGAAAAAGGCAAACAGGTTCATTTAACTGAACGTGGTCAAGAGAAAGTTGAACTGCTTTTAATTGAAAAAGGTATGTTAGCCGAAGGCGACTCGCTTTACTCTGCGACGAATATTTCGCTATTGCATCATGTTCATGCAGCACTTCGCGCACATACCTTGTTTGAAAAAGATGTCGATTATATCGTTCAAGATGATGAAGTCATCATTGTCGACGAACATACCGGCCGTACTATGCCTGGACGTCGCTGGTCTGAAGGCTTACATCAAGCAGTGGAAGCTAAAGAAGGCGCTAAAATCCAGAATGAAAACCAAACTCTGGCTTCTATCACTTTCCAAAACTATTTCAGACAGTATGAAAAACTTGCCGGTATGACCGGTACCGCTGACACTGAAGCATTTGAATTTCAGCATATCTATGGCTTAGACACGGTTGTTGTTCCGACAAACCGTCCAATGGTTCGTAATGATATGGCCGATTTGGTCTATCTTACTGCGCCAGAGAAATATGCCGCGATTATTAAGGATATCGAAAGTTGCCGCGAACGCGGTCAACCAGTATTGGTGGGTACGGTATCTATTGAGCAATCAGAACTGCTTAATACGTTATTGAAAAAAGCCAAAATCCCTCATAGCGTGCTCAATGCTAAATTCCATGAAAAAGAAGCTGAGATCGTTGCTCAAGCGGGTAGTTTAGGTGCAGTAACAATTGCAACTAACATGGCTGGTCGTGGTACAGATATCGTATTAGGCGGTAACTGGAACATGGAAATTGAAGCACTAGATAATCCTACCGCAGAACAGAAAGCCAAGATTAAAGCCGATTGGAAGATTCGTCATGATGAAGTGGTTGCTGCAGGTGGGTTACACATCCTAGGGACAGAACGTCACGAATCTCGTCGTATCGATAATCAGTTACGAGGTCGTGCTGGTCGTCAAGGTGATGCGGGTTCTTCACGTTTCTATTTGTCGATGGAAGATAGCTTGATGCGTATATTCGCATCTGACCGTGTATCAGGCATGATGAAGAAGCTTGGCATGGAAGAAGGTGAAGCCATCGAACATCCATGGGTATCACGTGCTATTGAAAATGCGCAGCGTAAAGTAGAAGCGCGTAACTTTGATATTCGTAAGCAGCTACTTGAATATGATGATGTGGCTAATGATCAACGCCAAGTTGTCTATGCACAACGTAATGAGTTAATGGATGCTGAGAGTATCCAAGATACAATTCAGAATATTGAACAAGATGTGATCAGCGGAATCGTCGATCAATATATTCCACCGCAATCACTTGAAGAACTGTGGGATGTATCAGGACTTGAACAACGCCTTGGTAACGAGTTTGGTCTAAAGCTAACGATTCAAAAATGGTTAGATGAAGATGACAATCTGCATGAAGAGACGCTACGCGAACGGATCTTATCTTCATGGAGTGATTTATATAAAGCTAAAGAAGAAATGGTCGGTGCACAAGTATTACGTCAATTTGAAAAAGCGGTAATGCTACAAACGCTAGATGGCCTTTGGAAAGAACACTTAGCGGCTATGGATCATTTGCGCCAAGGTATTCATTTACGTGGCTATGCACAAAAAAATCCAAAGCAAGAATATAAGCGTGAATCGTTTGAGTTATTTCAACAACTGCTTGAAACACTAAAAAATGACGTGATAAGTGTATTGTCTAAAGTACAAGTCCAAGCACAATCAGATGTTGATGAAATGGAGCAACGTCGCCGCGATGAAGAAGCAAAGATTAAACTGGCTTATCAACACTCATCAGCAGAAGCATTAAGTGATACTGCAGAGCAGCAAGTCGAGGCTCCTAGAACAGTGATCCGTGAAGGCGAGAAAATAGGCCGTAACGATCCATGCCCATGTGGTTCAGGACAAAAGTACAAACAATGTCACGGTAAACTCAGTTAACTCTCGGTTCACTATTGATGTTAGATAAAAAAGGTAGCGATTATTCGCTACCTTTTTTTGTTTCTAGTTTCATAAAATACACTGCAAAATTAGCCTTCTGTGGATAACTTTGGGGGTAAATAGTGGGTATCATGTAGTTAAGTCGTCAAATGGAAAAAAGATCATAAAAAGATCATTTTTTTGCACAAAAGCGCTTGCACTAAATCTTAAGCTGCCTATAATGCGCATCCACTGACACGGCAGACAGCGAAAGCAAAAACCGGTTAGCGTTATGAGCAACCACTTAGTGGTGTTGATAACAGGCAAAAAGAAGTTTGAAAAAACACTTGACGCCATAAAGGGATTGCGTAGAATACGCAGCCCAAGCCAACGACCTAGCGTCTTACGGCGATGTCTGAAAAATTGACATCACGCTCTTTAACAATTTATCAAGTAATCTGTGTGGACATTCACAGGTATTGAGTTATTCGAAATTGTCTTCTGTTCTTCGGAATGTTGGCAATCAAAAAATTTAAACTCAATGCAACGATGAATGT
>NZ_JACJER010000069.1:0-26302 GCF_014164185.1 Shewanella sp. SG44-6
AACCATAGCACCCACACCAAAAAAGCCTTCAACGGTATTCATGGTACTTGAATGTTGTTTTGAGTTAGTTGAAATATCACCAATTAACCCTAGTGCGCCAGTTTTGAATACCCCAATAGCAATACCCACTAGTGCCAACAGACATAGAAAATAATAAAATGACTCACCTAAAGCGAACATAAAACTGGCCAGCGCAAACAACAGTAAGCCAATTAAAATCGTTACTTTCCGGCCTAGCTTATCTGCCAGAAAGCCTAAAAACAGCCCACTTAATGCAATAAAAAGCATTGGCATGTAATGAAATGCGCTCGCTTGTGACATCGATAAGTCAAATGTGTTAATCAACTCAGGAATAATCACTCCCACTGCATCAGAGGTCATGGCAAACATAAAAAACATTAAATACGTTAGTATTCTTATCCTAGAGTTACCGCAATTATCTAGCTCTTTCATATGGTTAACCATACTTCTCACCTTATTGTTATATGTTTTCTTTGTGGTCACACTGTCTATTTATGGCGACACATTCGTCTTCTCCCACAGAAAACGAATTCAATATTTAAACAAAGCCCTTGAATAATGTTTCATATTGGTTAAATATACAACTTAATCGATTAAGTTTTTTTAAATACTTACTTTAAGAGTCACCAAAATGAAAAATAATGTTCAGCTGATCACTTACGTAGATCGTATAGCGCACTCAGACTTAAAAGGACTCAAACAGGTTCTCGACACAGAACTTCATAATCTCTTTGGTGGCGTACATCTGTTACCTTTTTACTATCCAATTGACGGCAGCGATGCTGGCTTTGACCCTATAGACCATGCAAAAGTAGATGAACGTCTTGGTGATTGGAATGACGTAAAGCAGATTGGCCAGCAATACGACATCATGGCCGACTTAATCGTTAACCACATGTCAGCGGAGTCTACCGAGTTTCAAGACGTACTTGCCAACGGTAAAAGTTCTGTTTACTGGGATTTATTTTTAACTAAAGAGAGCGTATTTCCTGACGGGTTGAGCGCAGAAAACCAAGCTAAAATTTATCGTCCACGCCCAGGGAGTTGCTTCACTACCTATAAACTTGCCGACGGGACAGAAGCCGAGTTTTGGACGACTTTTACCTCAAACCAAATTGATATTAATGTGCATACCGCTGCAGGTCAGGCGCATTTAAACAAGGTGCTAACGCGTTTTCATGAAAGCAAAGTCGATCTTATTCGTCTTGACGCTGCTGGCTATGCGATTAAAAAGCCGGGCACTAGCTGCTTTATGATTGAAGAGTCATTTGAATTTGTCGATGAGTTAGCCAAAAAAGCCAACAGCCTAGGCATGACCACCCTTGCCGAAATTCACTCGCACTACATGACCCAACTCGATATCGCTAAGCGGGTAGACATGGTGTACGACTTTGCGCTACCGCCATTGATCCTTCACAGCCTATTTAGCCAAGATGTCAGTGCATTAAGCCACTGGCTATCCATTGCACCACGCAACTGTGTCACAGTATTAGACACTCATGACGGTATTGGTATTATCGACGCTGGCCCTGTCGGCAATAAAGCAGGTTTATTAACCGCTGCAGAAATTGATAACCTAGTTAATCGCATCCATAGCAATAGCAAAGGTGAAAGCTTACAAGCAACGGGCGCGGCAGCCAGCAATGTCGATCTATATCAAGTTAATTGCACCTACTACGATGCGCTTGGCCAAAATGACATTGATTATTTAATCGCTCGAAGCGTGCAATTTTTTGCTCCAGGTATTCCGCAGGTGTATTACACAGGTTTATTGGCTGTGCCTAATGCCATGGAATTGCTGAATCAAACTCAGGTAGGTCGTGACATTAACCGCCCTTATCTACAGGTAAGCGACATTCAAACCGCGATGCAAAAACCGGTTGTTAAAACGCTATGTGAGCTGATCACTCTTCGCAATAACCTTGATGCCTTTAATGGTGAGTTCACCATGACAAACCAGGCTAATCAGTTGACACTTTCTTGGGTGCATGGCGACAGTTCAGCCAAGTTAAGCGTGAACTTTGCCACCAAAGAAACCCATATCAACATAGTTGCAGCGCAACAATCGACCCACATTGTGCTGGCCGATTTATTGGCTAAACATAGCAGATAATCTGACGGATAATTTAAGCTCAAACGTAAATAAGGCGCCTATTAGGCGCCTTATTTGTATCAACATATTTGTATCGAAATCGTCCGGTCATCAATATTGCATCAACAACTGCCACCACGTGACAATTCATAACCTAACACTTCAGCATGATGGGCATCAGCAATAAACATTTCAGCGGCTTTACGGCCTTTTTGTTCTGAATACTGGAACACAGTCGTCAGCGGCGGGATCGCCCGAGTACCTTCGTCAATACCATCAAAACCCACCACTCGAACATCTTGTGGGATACGTAAACCTTGTTGGATTGCCTCGCGCATTAAACTCAAAGCAATTAAATCACTCATGCACAAAAATACATTCGGACGCGGTACACAATTAAGCGCCTCTTTGGCAGCTATGGTCGCAAAGTCGGCATTACTTTCAGGGATATTCCATATGCGGTCATCACCAAGCTTAACCCCAGTATCACCAATGGCATCCAAATAACCTTGCAAACGCTGATGCGCTACAGACGTGTCAATTTCCATAGAATGAATATCATACACGCGGCAGGTTAAATGGGTATCAAGCAAGCGTAATCCAAGAATTGCGACCTGATCTTGCTCAGATTGAATCGCCAACTTGGCCACTTCATAGGCACCGGCTTTATTATCGATACTCACCGAAGCACTACGGTGAATATTAAAGTCGACCGTTACCACTTTTTTACGGATTTTTTTCAATTGCTCAGCTAATAAACGGTTACGGGGGCGACCATAACAAATAAAGCCATCGACAAAATCATTGACGCCATTCACATTGTCAGAGCTACCAGAAAACAACAGTAAATTAATTTTATGTTGCTCGAAAACGGCCGCAACACCTTTCATAAATTTACTGGCCACAGGATCTGACACCATGTATTCAATACTGTCCGACAACACCAATGCGACCGTATCAAATTTACCACGCCTTAAAGATTGCGCGGCTTTATTAGGTCCAAAATATCCTAGCTCGTTGCAGGCAGCGAGAATGTCTGTGCGGCGTTTTTCCGACAACTGATCTGGACGATTAAACGCATTAGATACCGTCGCATTCGACACACCTAATTCTTTGGCAATACTTTTTAATGTCCAATGCTTGGAGTCTGGCATAACGGGTCCGTTTACGTCGTGGTTTTAGCCTAAACAGCTATTTATAACATGAATATATCGATGCTAAGCGGTGAAAACAACCCAAGCAATACTTCAGAGCAGGCCTAGGGTTGAAGCAAATAAACGGCACCAGCAGTTAAACTGCTGCCAAATTATAAATGGTCTTGCTGTTGAACATGTTCGACCAAACTGGCTATCGACATGTTTTGTTCAAACGTTGGATTGTCTATGCGTTTTGCAAACCAGAAACGAGGCTTCCAATAGATATTATTCAAACTCGAAATTTTTACCCCTTTTTTAGTCGAGGCATGTAAAAAACGATCATTGCCCATGTAAATACCGACATGATGAACCGTCCGAGTGGTTTTAAAAAAAACTAAATCGCCGGTTTGTAACTGGCTGCGCGGCACGTCTTTACCCAAAGTCCCCTGTGAATTCACTGTACGAGGTAGTTTGTCGCCGACAATGTTCAGGTAGGCCAAATACACAAACCCTGAACAATCTACGCCATTTCGGCTCAGGCCACCTAAACGATATGGCGTACCTTTCCATTGATTATGAAAACTTAACAGGCTTGACTCGCTCCACTTGGGCGCTGCTTGCTTAAGCATGGGTGGAACTACCACAGGCTTAGGTGCGATAACCACTTGCGGACTAGACGCACATGCCGACAGCAGCAAAACCAAACAACTAAGTAATAATCTTTTAGCCAATTAACCCTACTCCAAACACCGAAAAAACCGCTCTATGTAGCAATATTTTTTCCACAATACACGCTCAAAATCACTGCTGCAGCACTTGAATCTATCGAGTCATCATCTGCATACACTGCACTAAAGCTCGCTTAGCAGTCATTTTATCGACTTTAATTTGGCAGCGTAGCATAGTTCCTTGCCAGTTCGCCCAAAAAACACTCGCTAGTGTTAATGCTGGCAAGTCTGTACGGATATGGCCTTGCTGCTGCCCCTGCTCGATAAGCGCACTCAATAAGCCCAACCATTGATCATAAAGGTGGTTTAAGGTTTGATGCAATAAAGGCGCTTTGCTACTGACTTCAACCATTAAGTTACCCATTAAACAGCCACGAGGCTCACTGCCACTAAACAGCTCATCAATGAGTTGATGATACCCATTAAGCATTGTTGATAAATTAGTTTTAAAATTTACGCTTGAATCGATAGCAATAGGCTGAATACGTAATTGAAAATAATGTTCGGCAACGGCTGCCGCAAACGCCTCTTTACTGGCAAAGTAATGGTAAAAAGACCCTTTAGGAATACCGACCTCGTCGAGAATTAATTTAATGCCCACGCCACTATAACCGTGTAACGCAAAAAGCTTTTCGCCTACGGCGCATATTGATTGTCTACTTGCTGCACTTTTGTTCATTGAGCCTCCATTTCAATGACAGGATAAACAAGAATAGACCAGTCGGCTAACTTTAGTTGCTAATAATCAAAATATAGTGACTTATTGCCTATTTTAGGCATAAAAAAACCAGCCCAAAGGCTGGTTTAAAGATTATCAATAGATTACTGAGTGACACGTAACTTATTAACAACATCTTTTACGTCATCAGTATTTTTGGCAATCATTAAAGCTAAATCACGTTCAGCATCACTCGATACCGAACCTTTTAATGTTACCACGCTATTTTTGACCTCAACGTCAATATCGGTACCAGATACGTCGGCTGAGAATAATAGTCGCGTTTTGACTACGGTAGCGACTTTTGAATCGGTGAGAGTTTTAGCGAGATCATTAGTGTCTTTATCGCTATCAGGCTTCATTACCGACAATTCATTATTGACGTCTTTAACGCCATCTAAGCTTTTCACTAATTCTCCGGCAAGTGCCTTATCAACACTACTGTTAACTTTACCTGTTAGGGTCACATTGCCATCATGTACGTCGGTATTAATATCGAATGAATTCAAATTAGTATTTAACAAAAGTGTGGTTTCAGCTTTACCATCGATCCACGCATCTTTTGCATCATCTTGCCAATCTTGTGCTGCACTTGCACCGAATGCCATTGAACCTAACATGATGCTCATTACTACAGATAATGTGGTCTTTTTCATAAAGATTTCCTCCGTTGTTAATATCAAGGATTATAATGCGCGAATCATGCCAACAATTATAACCACATGTAAAATAACAACTAATTAAATTTTTTCATTGCTATGATGACTTTTAATAGTAATGTTATCGGACTTTTTTACCGATACTAGGTAAATTTTTCCTCATGGCAATCAAGAGTGGCTTAACCTCGACTAGACTTAAAAGGTGACGAAGCGAACATCAACAAAAAACGCCTGAGAATCAACATTATCAGGCGTTTTTATTACCCGCAGATTAATTGCCCGCAGACTAATTACCTACAACGGAAAGGCGTTTCATGGTATCAAAACTCATCTGTAGCCAAGCAATGCCTTCGGCAAGTTGCCCTGCGACACGCTTATTTTTAGTTTTTTTAGCGGCGTACTTTAATTGAGTTAATACTTGTTGCTCAGTTTCAACCAATACTGCAATCAACTGCGGTAATGGTTTATCCTGTATCAGGTGTTCAGCCTTAGCATAGTGTTTATATGAAGATTGTTGGTGAAAGGTTTTACTGTCCATAGGTCTTGCTTGGCTGGATCGCATCAACGTAAATAATGGTGTTAAACGCGTTAGCATGCATTTTCTAATGTCAGCCATATGGATAAAAACCCGCTTAATGTTGTAATCGTCGGCCCCTAGTATTGCTTGGGCATAAAATTGCTCGCCCTCTTGGCATAAATCAATCGCTTCATGCAAAAGCCACACATCGGACTCAACTTGTTCGTCTCGAGTATATGATTTCAACGCAAATCCTCCTGTATTCGATAATTTAACTAGTACTTTGCTCTATAGCTTGTATAACCTATAGAGATCCAGCACATATTATGTAAGCAAAGCCTAAACATAAGCACGTCTGCACATGGACAAAATTTAATTAACCATCTGATTATTAGTGTTATTATAATATTTTGTTACACGTTAATGGCCTAACAACACTGAATGATTGTCTTTAGTTGTCACACGACACCCGAGACAAACATTGGACTACATACCACAGGGAGTGAATCGGCATGCCACGTCCAACACTTTTTTACCATTTACACCGTCAAGAAGGTGAAGCTCGTCTACTTGCTTTACCAAGTAGCCAGCACTTTAATAAGATTGCCAGCTCAGTTGACCAGTCCTGGTTAGACCAACTGAAGAGTAACTCAATAGACGTTGCTATCATTGAACTGTCACAATTAAGCCAACAAGAATACGCTGAGCTAACTGACAGTTCGATAATGTCTGATATTGAGCTCATCTTCTTAACCGAAGGTAAGCCAAACCCCAACTTAGATCATTTAATGTCAAAAACGGCTGGTTATCATTTTCGCCAGCCTTACGATGCTGATGTGATTAACGACACGCTAGAAGACTTTGCCCGAGACTTCAAATCGCAATCGACTAAGCAAAAACAGCCTTTTTCGAGTGAACTAGACCAATATGGTTTATTGGTTGGTTCATCGCGTGCGATGCACAAGTTATATCGCACTATTCGTAAAGTCGCTGTCACCGAGAGCAACGTGCTCATCGTTGGTGAAAGCGGTGCAGGTAAAGAGCTCGTTGCCAATACTATTCATTTGGCTAGTCATAGAGTCGACGAACCCTTTATCGCAATTAACTGTGGTGCATTAAGCCCTGAACTGGTCGACAGCGAACTGTTTGGTCATGTAAAAGGCGCTTTTACTGGTGCCCATCGAGATCACCGTGGTGTATTTGAGCAGGCAGAAGGCGGCACCTTATTTCTTGATGAAGTCACCGAAATGCCGTTAGAACACCAAGTAAAATTACTACGCGTACTCGAAAATAATGAATATCGCTCAGTGGGCTCACAACATCTTAAAAAAGCCAATGTTCGTATTATTGCCGCCACTAACCGCGATCTAGCCGACGCTATTGATGCGGGTCATTTCCGCGAAGACTTATATTTTCGTTTAGCGCATTTTCCCATCCAAGTGCCACCATTACGCAACCGTAACAACGACATAAGTGGACTCGCCCAGCACTTTTTGGCATATCGAAACACAGCTGAAAAACTCACAAAAATGTTTTCAGATGATGCACTTAACCTGATCCAACAACAAAAATGGCCTGGTAATGTCCGCGAATTGAAACACGCTATTGAACGTGCATATATTCTGGCAGAAAACGAAATTTTACCGAGCCATATCATGGTGTCATCGCTAGAACCTTCAACAGAGCCGTTAACTGACGGCGTACAAATACCTGTGGGCATGCGCCTCGACGAACTAGAAAAAGCTGCAATTTATCAGGCCCTTGATGAATCTATGGGCAATAAAAATGAAACTGCAAAACAATTAGGTATCAGCGTTAAAACCCTTTATAACAAGTTAAGTAAATACCAAGACCAAACGAGTCCAGACGAACCTTAACAGCGTGCTAAGTGATTAAATGTGTTTGCTCGCTTGAGGCAGCAACACATTTAATGACTTAGGTTTAACCTTGATGCATAAATCTTCAGACTCAAATAACTCACCATCAATAACATATTTGCACAACGAGTCCGTGCTCAACTGAATCGTCTTAGCTTGCTCATGATGAATTCCACTCTGCTGATCATCTTCACGCTCGCCTGTTAATCCGGCAAATAATAGCTCGGTCATACTCAATAATTGTTGTGGTGATGTCTCACTGGACTCAATCCAAGTAATGTCTAACAAACCATCGGTAATATTGGGTTCACCATTTCCTTGGGCTAATACACTGGTGAATGGCGCCGCATTGGCAATCACTAAACTCGTGGTGTTAATCATTTGAATATCACCACTATCAAGCTGTAATTTCATCGACAAAGGCTGATTTTCATCTATCGCCTCCCACAAACCATTAAGGTAAGCCAACTGTCCGAGCTCATTTTTGCGGTCGCGATCGGCTTTCTGTATCATTTTCCGCTCAAAGCCCAAGCCCGCTAGCAACAACATCAATTGCTCATTACACATGGCAGTATCTATGCGCTGAGAATAACCTTGAATCAAAATATCAAGCGCTTGCGATACCGGTACTAACTTACTGGTGATACCAAACAAGGTGTGACTAAGTGCATTAGTGGTGCCCATAGGAATAATACCTAGATAAATATCACTGTCGACAATCACCGATGCCACCTCGTTAACTGTGCCATCTCCACCACAAGCAACAATAATATCAGCACCCTGTTTTTTGGCATGTTCGGTTAGTTGCACCGCAGACTTGTCTTTAGTAGTATATAAGACTTCAAGCTGAAAATAATCGCTCAAGGTTTGAGTTATATGATCGGCTTCATCATGCCACTTACCGCCACCTGACACTGGGTTCACAATCAACCAAGCGCGTTTATGGATATGAATTTGATTCAGGCGATGCATTTTTTCGACGGCCGCTAACTGCCATTTATTTAACCGCGCGGTTTGACGAATACTACTGATAGATTTCAGCACATCATTAACATTACGATTTTGCTCACGGCACACTAAGTAAGCGGCTAGCACTAACACCGAACGCCCTCGACCTAATGCACAATGTACTACGACATTTTTGCCATTACTGACTTGGTTATGTAACCAATTAATCGCTTGATTTAACTGTGCGACGCTAGGTACGCTGTGATCCAATACCGGAATATTTAAATAGGCAATATTTTCATCAACCAGAGTCCACTCTAATGCGTCAAATTCTGCAGTAACATCTAAAATAGCATCAATTTTCTCATGCTTAAGTCGGTCAATATCGCCCGAAAACAACCGGCAGGCTAAATACAGCTGCTTATCAATTTTTTGTATTGCAGGAACTTTGTCATTTTTTCTCGCCCAGGCGTTATATAGCTGGCAACCCAATAAAAACGGAATAAAGCTCCAACCTATATACCAAGGAATACTGCCATCTTGGCGTTTACGGAAAATACCTGCACTATTAAACCAATACGCCGAACTCACCAAGCCTAAAGATAATGCAAGCCACGCAAAAACAAGCTTAAGTAACACATAAGGAAGCGCCACACATAAGCACGCAGCCAATAACGTACCAAGGGTATAATAATATTTAATATGGATACGGGTGAGCATTGTGGTCCTCCTTTTTTAAAAAAAGCAGCACATGAGTGCTGCTTAAGACAATACTTATCACTATAACTATCTAATCACTTCGCGCCACGCTCTTAAGATTTTACATTGACTTATATGAGTCTAAACAAGTCGTGACCTTTGACATCAATGTACTTTACGTTAATAACCTAACGGCTCTGAACGGATTAAATAGTTAATCAGATTGCACTGTATTTAACAGTCTGGATCTTCTGACTTCATGCCTTCTTTTACATCTTCACATGCATCTTCAACAGCATTACCGGCATCTTGGATCATTTCATCCACTTTCTCACCAGCATTCTCAGCTTTATTGTCTGAACATGCTGATAAACCAGCCGTTAAAAACACCATTAAACTTGCCATTGTCAGTAATTTTAATAATTTCATATTCATCTCCTAGATGATGGTTGTAATCGAATAACGTTTTGTCGCTAACCTTAACTCGGCTTCAGAGCTCAGGTTACCTACTATGCTCGGGGACCTTTACCTCTAATCGCACTGGATAATAATGAAATCACCAGTAATACAATAAAGATAAAGAAAATAATTTTGGCGATCCCTGCTGCGGCTCCAGCAATACCAGTAAAACCCAATAGTCCTGCTATAACGGCTATAACTAAAAACATTAATGTCCAGCCCAACATAAAAACCTCCTTGGTGTACGATTTACAGTATGGTGCGTGATGTGCTAATCCTTTTGATATCGACCTCATACCTAACCATCTGAGAATTAACCATTTACACAACGACTATGTTTTTACTAATGCCAACATCGTGCCAACAGTAAATATAAAATTAAAACCATGATTATAAAGGATTTAATTTAATATCGAAAAATGAGCTATGGAAGAGCCACAGACTTGTAGGCACTTTTTACCGATGTTTCCGGTAAGAGTTTCAGATACTAGCGAACCAGTATCGAAAGGAGCAATGAAAAGGAGTCAACATAAGCGCCGCCAGAATAACACCAAGCATTACAACGTATACGGCAGCTTAAATGATATTAATGTTGCTAGCGCTATAAAGCCACTCGATATCCACAAACAAGCTTCTAAACCGTATATTTGATACACCAACCCCGAAAGAACGGTGCCGATAAGACGTCCCATGGCGTTGGCCATGTAATAAAATCCCACATCAAGTGACACGCCATCATGACCTGCATAACTAACAATCAGATAACTGTGCAGTGACGAGTTAATGGCAAACACAGCGCCAAATAGCATTAATCCGGCAATTAATGTCACGTGGATATAAAAGTTAAAGTGCAACGCAAGAGCAATAGCAGCAGGAATAAGTAATAAGTAGCCAGCCCATACAAAGGCTGCGCGTCCTGTTGGTACTTTGCCGTGTTTTTTACCAGTAACATAAGGCGCAAATGACTGGACGATGCCGTAGCCAATCACCCAACTCGCCATAAAACCGCCCACCCACCAATGATCCCATTCAAATGTCACCGCTAAAAACACTGGTAACGCCACCACAAACCATACATCTCGAGCACCAAACAAAAACATTCGCGCTGCCGACAACAAATTAATCGCCGGACTTTTGGAAAAAATATCGATAAATTTAGGTTTATTTTTCGCTTTGCCTAAATCCGCTTTTAAGCTCAATAGACTCATCACCCACACACAAGCTAATAAGGCTGCCATCAACAGCACAGCACCGCGAAATTCAAATAGCGTGAGCAAAATGCCACCTAAAAAGAACCCCAGTCCTTTTAACGCATTTTTAGAGCCAGTAAGAATGGCCACCCATTGATACAACTTGCTCTGCGCATCACTAGGCACCAACATTTTAATCGCACTCTTGGCGCTCATTTTATTGAGGTCTTTAGCAATACCCGACAAGGCTTGCGCAACCATGACATACATTATGGTCAACATGTCCGCTGGTACGGCCAACATAGCTAGCGCAACTATTTGTAGGCAGAGACCAATATTCATGGTGTTATTTAAGCCAAGCCTTGCACCTAGCCAACCACCGACAAGATTAGTGACTACGCCAAAAATCTCATAAAACAAAAACAACATCGCGATATTGAACGGGCTGTAACCTAGCTGATGAAAATACAGCACCACCAGCATACGCAGTGCACCATCGGTTAAGGTAAATGCCCAATAATTACCAGTGATTATTAGATATTGCTTAATGTGAGATGGCAATGTACTGAAAGTTAACAGCCCCATGTTAGCTTATTCCTTGTCCGCCAAACCTACTTTGCGCGCAATCTCAGCGGTGCGATTAGCGTAACCCCACTCATTGTCGTACCACACATACAGCTTAACTTGGGTATCATTAACCACCATAGTCGATAAGGCATCGATAATACTTGAGCGTGGATCGGTTTTATAATCGACCGACACTAATGGGCGCTCTTCATAACCCATAATCCCCTTAAGTTCGCTATCAGCAGCTTGCTTCAAAAGCTGGTTTACTTCTTCTGCCGTTGTGCCACGGGCCACTTCAAACACACAATCGGTAAGCGATGCATTGGCTAGCGGCACCCGAATCGCATGGCCATTTAACTTGCCTTTCAATTCAGGAAAAATATGAGTAATAGCAGTAGCAGAGCCGGTGGTGGTTGGAATTAAACTGATGCCACACGCACGGGCGCGGCGTAAATCTTGATGCGGTGCATCTAAAATCGTTTGGGTGTTAGTAATGTCATGAATAGTGGTCATCGAGCCATGTTTAATGCCTATTTTTTCGTGGATCACTTTTACCACAGGCGCTAAACAATTGGTGGTACAAGAAGCTGCCGTTACGATTGGATGAATCGCTTTATCGTATAAATGCTCATTTACGCCCATCACAATATTGAGCACGCCGTCTTCTTTAACCGGCGCGGTTACTACAACTCTTTTGACCCCTTGATCTAAGTAAGCTTGTAGCAAGGCTTTGGTTTTTATCTTGCCGGAGGCTTCAATCACTACATCGCATCTTGACCAATCAGTTTCTTGGGTGGCCACATTACGACTGCAAGGAATAGCTTTACCGTTAATCACTATGGCATCACCATCATGTGTCGCTTCATGATGCCAACGACCATGAACTGAATCAAAGGTCATTAAGTGCGCCAGGGTAGCAGCATCGCCAGCGGGATCATTAATGTGCACAATTTCAACATCGTCCCAATCATACGCCGCACGCATTGATAAACGTCCCATACGGCCAAAACCGTTAATGCCTATTTTTATTGTCATAATGGTGTCCTAAGCTTGCGCTCATTTTTAAGTGGTAATGTTAAAGGTTAGTCACTACATGCTAACCATTAAATGCATCAAAATATTCACGCTGAACCGGATGAGTCAGCGCCTTGGGTCGCAGAGTTTGCACTGCATTAATGACTTTATCTTTAGGCCAGCCTAAGCTTACTAATATCAGACCAATGACTAATCCCGTGCGGCCCGAACCGCCTTTACAATGCACTGCAATAGCGCTTCGGTTATTCAGCAATTCAATAATCTGGAGTTTATGGGCTAACCACTGAGTTTCAAACTCTTGCCCTGGCGCAGCATCATCAGCAATGGGCAATTGCACCCAAGTAATGGCCTGTGAGGCACATTCTGCGGGTAAATTCTCCGCTTTATTACGCACTATTTCGTCATCAAACATCAAAGTGATTAGCATTTTTGCACCCGCCGCCTTTAATGTGGCAACTGACGCAGCTAATGCTTCATCTTTGGTACCAGGACACGGGGTAAAAATCAGCTTGGCGCCATTATCTAACGCTAAAACATCATAAGGATGAGCTTGCATGATTAACTCCAAAAAGTAACTTCAAAATATGTTCATAAATTGATTCACAAAGCCGAATTCACAAACTGACTTAATTAATGGTTAAACCAATGTTGAGTCCGATTGATAATGGCCACCAGCGATAACATCACCGGCACTTCAACTAATACCCCTACAACCGTAGCCAACGCGGCTCCTGAGTGCAGCCCAAATAACGATATCGCCACAGCGACAGCTAGCTCGAAAAAGTTAGATGTACCAATTAAACAAGCTGGGGCGGCAATGTTATGGGCTAATTTCAGCCATTTAGCTGCTATGTACCCAATAATAAAAATACCGTACGTTTGAATAACTAGTGGTATGGCAATTAAGCCAATGGTTTGCGGATCTGACACAATCACTTCAGCTTGAAAACCGAACAGCAACACCACTGTGGCCAGTAAACCGATAATCGACCATGGTTTTAAATTGGCTAAAAATGAGTTAACAGCGGCTAAGCCATGGCGACGATTAAGCAAGTAACGCGTTGTTACACCAGCCAATAATGGCAACAACACATAAAGTAATACCGATATAAGCAAGGTTTCCCATGGCACCTGAATATCGCTTACACCCAGTAATAATGCAGTAATTGGCGCAAAGGCAAAAATCATAATTACGTCATTAACTGACACTTGCACTAATGTGTAGTTCGCATCACCTTTAGTTAATTGCGACCACACGAACACCATTGCGGTACAAGGGGCAACGCCTAATAAAATCATCCCTGCGATATACTCTTGCGCAGATGCAGGGTCGACTAAATCGGCAAACAGCACCTTAAAAAACAACCAGCCCAATGCTGCCATGGTAAAGGGTTTAATTAACCAATTAATGACAATGGTGAGTAATAATCCCTTAGGGTTTTTACCTACATCTTTCATTGCCGAAAAATCAATTTGCACCATCATTGGATAAATCATCACCCAAATAAACACCGCAACAACCAAGTTAACGTGGGCGATTTCAAGATTAGCGATAGCCTGAAAGACCTCGGGCTGCCATAAACCTAACAACACTCCGGCCAACATGCTTAAGCCAACCCATACCGATAAAAACCGTTCGAACGTTCCCATACAAATGACTCCAAACAACGAGGTATACCACAACGTATTCTTAAAATGACAACATCAGACTAGCGACAAAAGCTCACCTTATTAGGCCTATTTTGCATAATGTCTAATCGTTGTAATGACGACATAATCAACCCAAGGTTGTTTTCGGTGGTTTGTGCTATTACTGATTTGGCCCATAGGGGTAAGTTAGGATTGATGCGATAAAACACCCATTGACCGTTTTTTCTGTCGCTAATAATCGCAGCCTTTTTTAACAAGGCTAAATTACGCGACACCTTAGGTTGGCTATCTTCATTCAGCGCTGCCATTAGCTCACACACACACAATTCACCGTGGTAATGGGTCAACATTAAGCTTTTTAAGCGAATGTCATCGGTAAGGCATTTATAAAACGCGAGGGGATCAATACTGGAGAATTCAGCGGCATTCAATGCAGACTGAGTCTCTAGCGACATTGGCTCTGTAGTTGGTTGCTCCACTGACAAAAACATCGTCAGGCGGTTGTTGATGTCATTTAAGGTGGTCAAAAATGCTTGCTCACCTGCGCGATTTTTAGGATCAGGAAAGTCCCACGCCAGCTGCTTACCCGCGCCAGGATAACTACGACATTCGTTATTGGCTTTGTCACAAAGGGTAATCACGTAATCAAATGTTTTACCCGCAAAGGTTTGTAGCTTTTTAGACACTAAACCCCGAGTGTCAGCGCCAAAGCGAGCTATGGCGTCAATGGCCCTTTGGTCAATATCTTCAGGCTGTGTGCCAGCACTAAATACATCAAATAGATCCGCAGCTCTACTTCTTAGTAAGGCTTCAGCCATTTGCGAGCGCGCCGAATTGCCAGTACAGAGAAACAACACCGTTTTCTTTTTCATTGTTGACTCACTAACACGCAATACAAAATATACACCTAAGTGTATATATGATTATTTACATATACAAGCTTGAGTTACAAAAAAACCGATCCAGTTCAATGAATCGGTTTAGCAAAAAATGCGGCTATTGTTATCGTTAACAATCATTTAAAACATATGCAGATATATTTCACCCAGAAAAAACATTGTATCAAAAGCCACTACGGGCAAACTTTATTGTCACTACACACATCTAAACCGCCAACCCTGCCGCGACACCGGATGACCAGGCCCATTGAAAATTAAACCCGCCTAACCAACCACTTACGTCCATTACTTCACCAATAAAATACAATCCTGGTACTTTGTTAGCTTGCATGGTTTTAGATGACAGCTCATTAGAATCAACACCACCTAAAGTCACTTCTGCGGTGCGGTAACCTTCTGTGCCATTCATAATAATTGACCAGTTATTTAATTCGTTTGCTAACTTTTCACGCTCACCGTGACCCAGTTGGTTTAGCGCTTTATCTAATAGTGACTCTTCAAACAGCGCATCGACCAAGCGTTTAGGTAACCATTGGCTCAGGGTATTACGCAGGCTTTGTTTCGGATGATGTTTCAGTGCAAATTCAATTTTATCTAACGCGTTTTCACCCGGTAATAAATTGATAGAAATGGCTTCACCTGGCTGCCAGTAGTTTGAAATTTGCAGTACCGCGGGGCCTGATAAGCCGCGATGAGTAAATAATAAGGCTTCGCTAAACTGGGTGCCATCTTGCGCGGTAATTGTGGTTGGTACAGCAATACCCGATAACGGCTCAAAACGGACTTTTTGTTCGGCATGCCAAGTAAAAGGTACCAAACCAGCACTGGTCGGCAGAACCTTTAAACCAAATTGTTCAGCAAGCTTGTAACCATAAGGCGTAGCACCTAATTTGGGCATGGATAAGCCACCAGTGGCAATAACCAGTGATCCGCAACTAAAGTCGCCATTAGAGGTGCTTAAGGTAAATCCGGTATCGGTTTTGTTGACCGATAAAATCTCAGTACGCAGCTGAACCTTGACCCCGGCCCATTCGCACTCGGTCATTAACATGGTGACTATGTCTTTAGCGGAGTCATTACAAAATAATTGACCATGATCACGTTCATGGTATTCAATGCCATGACGTTCAACCAAATCAATAAAGTCACTTGATCGATAGCGCGCTAATGCCGATTTAACAAAGTGCGGATTGCCACAAATGAACTGGTGCGGCTCCACTTTTTGGTTAGTGAAATTGCAACGCCCACCACCACTGATAAGAATTTTTTTACCAGCTTGTTTGGCGTTATCTAACACCAACACATCACGACCTCTATAGCCCGCTGTCGCAGCACACATTAGTCCTGCCGCACCGGCACCGATAATGATTACGTCATGATGTTTCACGTTTTACTCCACACTGTTTCAATTGGTTGTTTAATAGTTAACTGATAAACATCAAATGCAAAAAAGGATGCTATTTTAGCATCCTTTTTTGTTACTACTCACGATTAACTTAGCTTCTGTGTGACACTATTTTTTGAGTGTTTCAGAGGTTTTTTCACGGCTAAGTAACTCTTTAGCAGCTTCAATTGGCGCTTTACCTTGATAAAGCACCTGATAGATTTGCTCGGTAATCGGCATTTCTACCCCAAGGCGTTTAGCCAAGGTAAACACTTCTTTGGTATTGCGATAGCCTTCAACCACTTGTCCGATTTCTTCTTGCGCGGTGATCACGTCTTTGCCCTGACCTAAAGCTAAGCCAAAACGACGGTTACGCGATTGATTATCGGTACAAGTTAATACCAAATCACCTAAACCCGCCATGCCGATAAAGGTTGAGGCATCTGCGCCGAGCGCAACACCTAAACGGCTAAGTTCGACTAAACCGCGGGTAATCAATGCTGTACGAGCATTAGCACCAAAGCCAATACCATCGGACATGCCAGCACCAATAGCAATGACGTTTTTAACCGCACCACCTAATTGTATGCCAGTAAAGTCGTCATTTGCGTATACACGCAGACGTTTAGGGCTATGAAGTAGTTCAACCAAATCATGAGTAAACTCGGGGCAAGTACCCGCTACAGAAATAGCTGTCGGTAAGCCTGCGGCTAGCTCTTTAGCAAACGTAGGCCCTGACAATACCGCTAATGGATATTGTTCACCTAATTGCTCACGTGCAACATCTTGCAATAAACGACCAGTTTCAGGCTCTAAGCCTTTGGTTGCCCATACAATCCGTGCATCTTTTCGCAGTAATGGCTTTGCTTGTTTGAGTACATCACCAAACACATGGCTGGGCACAACCACTAAGATATTTTTGCTTGCCGCGAGTGCTTTGCCTAAATCCGGTTCGATTGCTAAAGAATCGGGGAACTGGATACCAGGAAGAAAACGCTCGTTACAGCGACTGTCAGCTAACACTTGCATGCTCTTAGGATCGTGACCCCAAAGCAATGTCTTATGACCGTTACTGGCTAAAGAAATAGCAAGGGCGGTGCCATAAGACCCCGCCCCTAATACCGTAATTTCGGCAGCATTATTCATAAATTATGCAGTTGCTGCTTCAGTTGCAGCAGCTTGGCGCTGTTGAACGTACTGAGCAAATAGTGCATCAAAGTTAACTGGAGCAAGATTCAGTTGTGGGAAAGTACCACGACCAACTAAGTTACCGACTAATTCACGTGCGTACGGGAATAATACGTTAGGGCAATATGCGCCTAAAGAATGGGCAAGTTGTTGTTCAGTTAAGCCAACGATTGAGAAAATACCCGCTTGCTGAACTTCACATAAAAAGGCAGTATCTTCGCCATTTTTAGCAGTAACAGTTAACGATAAGATAACTTCAAATGTGTCATCTGACAGCTTGTTGCTACGAGTATCTAAATCCAATTTTACTTCTGGGTTCCATTCTTTCTGGAAAACAGCAGGGCTATTTGGCGTTTCAAAAGACAAATCCTTTGTATAAATACGCTGAATGTTGAACTGTGGTGCTTGTGCTTCGTTGTTTGCTACTTCAGCCATAATTTCCTACCTATCAATGTTATTTAGCTTTTCTGTGAAGCTAATTGTGTTGGGCTGTCACACTTAATGTATAAAGAATTAATCTAACATTAGTGCTATCCCGTAAAGTTGATCCAGCTCGATAAATCATAACGAGCAAGATCTTGATAATAAACAGTGTTAATTCATACCCAAATGCATTAACACTGAATACAATTAAGCAACCATATTAACGCTTGCTTTTAACTACGGGTAAATTAGCACCCTGCCATTCACCCATGCCACCCTTAAGGTTAAACACATTCTCAAATCCTTGTTTAGTAAGAAGTTGAGCGGCTTGTGACGATGTCATACCTGAGTTACATACTAATATAATGGGGCTGGTTTTGAACTTTTCAAGGCTAGTGACTTGATTATTTTTTATTTCAGACAAGGTCACATTAAGCGCATCAACAATATGACCTTTTTTAAATTCTTCTTTTCCACGCACATCAACAACTTTAGCATCTTGCTTATTTACCATGAGTGTTAGCTCTTGATGGCTAACGTGCTTCACTTTTGATGTACCAGATTTAATGACACTAACAACAAGCGCTACAAACAAGCCGACCCACGCTAAACTTAACATTGGGTTCGCTTTAAAAAATTCCATATATTCTTGCATAATTACTGATTTCTCTGACGATGACTAAGATGAGATGGCCCGAGTATATCGTTTTGCTCGGCAGTTTTCATTAAAGAAACACCGAAAATAAACGCTTTACGCTGAGTTATTCGTGACTCGCCCCTCGTTATCAGCAGCTTTGGTTATATCTTCAAACCTATATGCCTTTTGCACACTATCGATAAGTAGTAATATTCATACAATTGAAATTTTCTAACTCTTCTATTTCCAACTTAAAGGTATTTGCATAATGACAAAGAAACGTCCACTCGCATTACTTATCCTTGATGGCTGGGGTTATAGTGAAAACACGCAAGATAACGCGGTTTTTCATGCTAAGACTCCTGTTTTAGATAAGCTCAATGCACAATATGCTCACAGTCTTATTTCGGGTTCTGGTATCGACGTCGGCTTGCCTGATGGTCAAATGGGTAACTCTGAAGTTGGCCATATCAATATCGGCTCAGGCCGCATCGTGTATCAAGAACTCACTCGCATCAGCAAAGCGATTGCCGATCATGAGTTTGAACAAAATCCTGCGCTTAGCAATGCAGTAGACAAAGCCATTGCCGCAAATGGTGCGGTGCACATTATGGGGCTGTTGTCTGCCGGTGGTGTACACAGTCATGAAGAACACATTGAAGCAATGTGTCGCATGGCTATTGAACGCGGCGCGACTAAAGTGTACTTGCATGCCTTTTTAGATGGCCGAGATACACCGCCTCGTAGTGCTAAAAATAGCTTGGTTCATTTTGATGAACTATTTGCTGAATTAGGTCATGGCCGTACCGCATCGCTTATTGGTCGCTACTTTGCGATGGATCGCGACAACCGTTGGGATCGAGTATCGCAAGCCTACGAGTTAATCACTGAAGGTAAAGGCAAGTTTACCTATGCTTCTGCGCCTGAAGCACTTGAAGCGGCCTATGCTCGTGACGAAAATGATGAGTTTGTTGCTGCATCTGTAATTGTTGATGCTCAAGGCGAGGCTGCTGAACTTAACGATAACGATGCGCTCATTTTTATGAACTTCCGCGCAGATCGTGCTCGTCAAATTACTCGCACCTTTGTCAACCCAGATTTTGACGGTTTTGTACGTAATAAAACACCAAAAATTAACTTTGTAATGCTAACTGATTACGCGGCTGATATTAAGGCTCCAGTAGCCTATCCATCGAGTGATTTAGTGAATACTTTAGGTGAAACCCTGCAAAATCTGCATAAAACTCAGTTACGCATTTCAGAAACTGAAAAATATGCCCATGTGACCTTCTTTTTTAATGGCGGTAAAGAAGAGCCATTTGAAGGCGAGGATCGCATTTTAATTGAGTCACCTAAGGTCGCAACTTACGATTTACAACCTGAAATGAGTTCAACTGAATTAACCGACAAATTGGTCGCCGCAATTGAATCAAATAAATATGATGTGGTTATTTGTAACTATCCAAATGGTGACATGGTAGGCCATAGCGGTAAGTTTGATGCTGCAGTTAAAGCTTGTGAAGCCGTTGATGCTTGTATCGGTCGAGTTGTTGAAGCCTTAGCTAAAGTTGATGGCGAATGCTTGATTACTGCCGATCATGGTAATGCGGAGAAGATGACAGATCTGTCTAATGGACAAGCATTTACAGCTCACACCAGTAACTTAGTGCCCTTCGTTTATGTCGGCCGTGATGCGGTAATAAAAGATGGTGGACGTTTGAGCGATATTGCGCCAACTATGTTAACCTTAATGGGCCAAAGCATCCCGAAAGAAATGAGTGGACGCTGTATCATTGACCTTAAAGAGTAAACATTAACTCGTGATAACTCGTTTATTTGTTAAAGCCAGCATTATTGCTGGCTTTCTAATCTTCTCATTTACGGCAACTAGTGCCGATTTGTCTTCACGCCAATCGGCTTTGAAGTCTATCCAAGCGCAAATAAACCAACAACAAAACTCCCTTAAAGATACCTCGAAGCAACGCGAGAAGCTCATTTCACTGCTTAAAAGTGATGAAAAAGCGATTGCAAAAGCCGCTCAACAAGTTAATCAATCACAAAAGGCATTGTCTGAGGTTAACATCAAACTTAAAGAGCTGGATAAACAACAAATTGACTTAGCTAAACTGAAACTAAGTCAGCAAGACACCTTATCAAAACAATTATCGAGTGCTTATTTAGCCGGTAATCATGATTACACCAAAATGATGCTTAACCAGCAAAATCCAGCCACGGTTGAACGTATGCTGGCGTACTATCAATTTCTGAATAATGCCCGTATAGACGCTATCCAGCAGCTGAAGCAAACCAGTATTGACCTTAATAAAGTAAAACAACTACAAGTCACTGCGCAGCAAAAACTCAATGCTTTAGTGATAGATCAAAAACAACAAGCACTGCAATTAACTAAAGAGCAAGGTCAACGCCAGCAAACTCTGACTCAATTACAGCGCACCTTATCGAGTAAAGGCGCAGAATTAGAACAACTGCAAATAGAAGAGGCAAGTTTAAAGCGCATCGTGCAACAAGCCATGGTAGCCGCCAAATCTAACCCAACAATGGATGGGTTATTGAATCAAAAAGCCAAATTAACATGGCCAACCAAAGGTAGAGTGAGTAAACGCTTTGGCAGCAGTCGCTCAGGACAGATTGTTTGGAAAGGCACAGTACTTTCGGCGCCAGAAGGACAAAATATCAATGCGGTTGCATCAGGTAAAGTCATTTATGCCGACTGGCTACGAGGTTTTGGTATGGTGTTAGTGATTGATCATGGTAAGGGCTATATGAGCCTCTATGGTCACGCCCAAACATTATTGAGACAACCTGGCGACATGGTCAAAACGGGTGAGTCTATTGCACTTGTCGGTCGTTCAGGCGGACAAAGTGAGCCAGGACTGTACTTCGAAATTCGCAACAAAGGTAAGGCCGTCGATCCAGCTTATTATTGCCGTTAAGCTTAACAAAACGCGATATAAAATCGGCTCACGGATGAGTAATAGCGGATATAAAATAAGGCTACACGACGCGATTCAGTAGCACTGCCTTAACAAATGCTATATCAAGCTGTGTAACTGTGCTTATAATCGTCTTGTTATGCATGTCATTGAACAATTAAACTCACCCAACTAGATAAGTCAAATTCGTGCGCAATCTACTATTTATCTTACTCAGCCTCTGTAGCATCGTGCCTGCCACGGCAGCCAAACTAGCCATTATCATTGACGATATAGGTTATCGTTCAACTGACGAAGCCGCATTGTTATTACCCAATGCCATCACTTTATCGGTATTACCGCATACTCCGCTAGGAAAAAAGCTGGCCACTGATGGTTTCAACAAAGGCCATGAAATTATGTTGCACCTGCCAATGCAAGCCTTAAATGGTAAAGCATTAGGGCCGGGAGGATTAACCAACGACATGACTGAAGTGCAAATTAAACAACAGTTACAAAGTGCGTTCGCTAATATTCCGTTTGCGAAAGGGGCTAATAATCATATGGGCAGCTTACTAACTCAAATGGATAAGCAGATGTTATGGGTAATGCAGAGTTTAAAAGAGCGACAACTGTTTTTTATCGACAGCTTTACGACTAAATATACTAAAGCTAGCAACAAGGCGATGCAGCTTGGTGTGCCATCAATGAGAAGGCAGATATTTTTAGATAACGATACTAGTGAGCGAGCGCTTGAAAAACAGTTCCAACTGATAATTACACAATCAAAACAACAAGGTAAGCTGATTGCTATTGCCCATCCTTATCCTGAAACCATCCGATTTCTGAACGCTAATTTGGCTCGTTTAAATGACAATGGCATTACATTACTGCCAACATCTCAATTATTTGATGATCTCAATGTTGCTTTATCAACTCAAGCTACTCCACCTGCAACACTGAGATAGATAAGTCTGGTAACGTTGCTAGAATTTCTGATTTATTCGCGACAATATCTGCTAATGTGTATTGGTCAAGCACCACTAAATAAGCTGAAACAGCCTGCGCTAACACGCCTTTTAATCGGCATATTGGTGTAAAGCGGCAATATGGTGACTCACAATCGATAGGCGCTAATGAGTGCTCTAAATCACGAACCAATTGCCCTATTAACACCTCATCTGCTGGCTTTGCTAATCTAAAACCACCACTCTTGCCTCTGACCGTTTGCAAATATCCCATCTTACCTAATTGATGAATTATCTTTGCCACATGATTTGAAGAAAGATCAAATACACTGGTGACTTCGGCAATTCGAAACAAAGTTTCGCGTTCAGATTGCACAGCAAGATACATTAAAATGCGGATACCAAAATCTGTATATCGGGTTAGTTGCATGGTCTAAAATATCCAAGATAAATAATAAGTGCAGATTAACATGTTGATGACTCTAAATCAGTGATCAACCATAAAGCTTGATCATTGCTAGTACCACATACATCGATACTTGCACTAAACTCAGCGCATACCTCTGGACGCTCTGGCTGACCAAATATCATACATAAGTTAGCATCATTTAATTGGATACAACGCACCCCTGCAGGTTTACCATTTGGCATTCCCGGTATTGCACTAGTAATAGAAGGCGCAATACAGCAAGCACCGCAACCTAAACGACAATTCATAATCCTACCTACTTAATAAAACCACACTGTAGCGTAAAACACCCCATCCATCACGGCATGGTTAATAACAAATTACATTGAGAGATTTGCAACAACTCTTGAGCTAAGGCAAGTTACTGCAGATCGATTATCTCAACCACTATGCCATGGTATTTTAGATCACATTTTACTTTTTAAGCATTAAGCCAACAACAATGATAGTGGTACATTATACCTTCTTATTGAATAAGGAAATTATCCATGAAACGTCCTGTTATTCTCGACTGCGATCCCGGTCATGACGATGCCATCTCACTTATTTTAGCACTAAGTTCAGCAAAACTTGATGTGTTGGCCATTACCACGAGTGCCGGTAACCAAACTCCAGAAAAGACCTTAAACAATGCATTGCGCGTACTTACCCTATTAGGCCGACATGATATTCCGGTTGCAAGTGGCGCTCCGAAACCATTAGCTCGCGAGCTTATTATTGCTGACAACGTTCACGGTGAAAGTGGTCTTGATGGGCCAAAACTTCCCGATCCGGCATTTGCACCAGTACAACAAACCGCTATTGAACTAATGGCCGATAAGGTGCGTGGCAGCAAGCACCCCGTCACCCTCGTTCCTACAGGACCGTTAACTAATATTGCCCTGTTTCTCGCTGCACACCCTGAATTACATTCCAACATAGATAGTATCGTACTGATGGGCGGTGCAGCAGGTGTGGGCAATTGGACTCCTGCGGCAGAGTTTAATATTTTTGTCGACCCAGAAGCTGCTGATATGGTGTTCAAATCTGGCTTACCGATTGTGATGTGCGGACTCGATGTAACCCACGAAGCACAAATCATGGATGAAGATATTGAACGTATCAGAGCAATCAACAACCCAATAGCCAAATGCGTCGCCGAGCTGCTCGACTTCTTTATGATTTACCATCGTGACCCTAAATGGGGTTTCACAGGTGCACCATTACATGATCCTTGCACCATAGCATGGTTGCTCAATCCATCATTGTTTACCGCTGTTGATTGCTGGGTTGGCATTGAAACTAAAGGGCAATATACCCAAGGTATGACAGTGGTTGATCGATATCAATTAACCAACAATCCACATAATGCCAAAGTCTTGTTTAATATAAACCGAACGGGTTTTGTAGACTTTATTATTGAGCGTTTAAACGATTACTAACGAACTCATGCCATGCCAATTTAACTAGATCGGCGTGGCAACTAAGGATAAACATGAGTACTTTATTAGTTGTCGGCAGTGCTAATGCCGATCATGTTCTAACATTTAATGAGTTACCCCAAGCTGGGCAGACGTTAATTAGTGAGCAATATCGGCTAGAACTTGGTGGCAAAGGGGCAAACCAAGTTGTGGCTGCTGGGAGATTGAGTAACCCTCAACAGAAAGTATATTTCATCTGTGCTCTGGGTGATGATAGTAACGCTGCAATAATGCGCAAAACTTGGGCTGCTGATGGAATCAATTTAAGTGGCTGTTATGATATTGCTAATCAGAGTACCGGCACTGCCGTAATATTTGTTAATCAACACGGTGAGAATAGCATCGGAGTTGTACCTGGTGCTAACGCCTATTTGTCTGCGGAGCACATTCAGCAGCAACAAGCATTGTTTGCTCAAGCAGATTACGTACTAGTCCAACTAGAAACCTCGTTAGACACTGTTCATCAGGCATTAATCCTCGCCAAGCAGTATCACTGCACGACCATACTCAACCCAGCTCCAGCAGCTAAACTGAGTAATGATTTGTTGCGCTTAATCGATATCATCACCCCAAATGAGACAGAAGCCTTTGCATTAACTGGCATTGAGGTTATCGATCAACAAAGCGCAGAGAAAGCAGCACAAGATCTTCATCATAAGGGCGTTAATACCGTTATTATCACACTTGGAAGTAAAGGCGCTTATGTCAGTGAAAAAGGCCAAGGACAAATCATTCCTGCGCCCATAGTTAATGCAATTGATACGGTTGCAGCCGGAGACACATTTAACGGTGCACTAATGGTGGCATTAGACGAAGGAAAATCATTAACAGATGCAGTAATGTTTGCTAACTTAGCCTCATCAATAGCCGTTACACGCAGCGGAGCACAAAGCAGCATTCCTTATAGAACAGAGCTGACTTAAAACCGTTTATTAGATGAAGTGATGCAATCAATTTTTAAATAAATGACCAAGGCCTCACATTGCAAATGAGGCCCGTTATTGATAAATGCGCGGGTGAATATTGATATAAACACCACAGGTCCTCGGTTAACACAGCACAATGTCGGCTATCTGATATAGATAACATCAACTAAAATCTGCGTATCAGTGATAACTTCGCTAATATTTTTACCTATTTGATCCAATTACAGGCATAAAAAAGCCTTTGCATTACAGCAAAAGCCTTCGGCTTACGTTACTCAAATGGACGGGAGCTTAATCCGTGAGTCTTTGCGACAAAGACTGGCCGCTTTCTGTTCATAAAGAGGCTAACAAGCCATGGATGGGTCAAGCACTACAATCTCGCAACCTTGTCACTTCAACGAACCGCCGCGGGATTTTATGTTGTTATCTTTTTATCGCCCTATCTTTTTATCGCGCAACGAAAAAAGCCCTAGCATTTCTGCTAGGGCTTTCATCTTAAGTTGGCGGAGCGGACGGGACTCGAACCCGCGACCCCCGGCGTGACAGGCCGGTATTCTAACCAACTGAACTACCGCTCCTTTAGCAAATTGCTTGCGCACTATGCTAAATCTTTTTAAGTCACTGATATGTCACTATCAGGAGACTTCTCTTTCGTAAAAGAGAAATTAGGCGCCTGGAAATGACCTACTCTCGCATGGGGAGACCCCACACTACCATCG